>CAYSRK010000118.1:0-22877 GCA_964433385.1 uncultured Spirochaetales bacterium | reverse complement strand
CATGAAAATAACACCCGTACTGATACTTGCCGGCATACTCGCCGCCCTCGCGCTGACTTCCTGCAATCTGGACGGTGCGGGAATCTTCAAAACTATCTCCCAGGCTGAACCTGTTGAAGATTCCGGATATTCCCAAGACCCGGTCAGAAGAATTCTCGGCATGAAAGGCTCTCGAATCTATATTCTGCACCGCTCCTCGATTAAATATTCCGATACGCAGGTTGCCTCGGTCAGCTGGAATGCGGTAAATCTCCCTACCGATCTTAATCCTTCTGAGGCGGTTTACGTCGAACAGAAGGACCGGCTGGTCTTCTCCGCCCTCGATCCCGATACTGCTCCCCTGAAAAGCGTCTACGTGGCCGACCCTGCCTCTCCGGCAGTCGCTTCGAAGGTGCTTGACTCCAAAGCGGTTCTCTCCATCGCATCCGATGCTGACTCGGCCTATGTTGTCACCTACAATTCAGCAACCGATGATGATGATACAGTCATATACCGACTGTCCGGTCTTGACACCTCTCCTGCATCAGCGGTTTACCACACCTTCTCTGCCGGACTGCAACGGCCTCCGACTGCGGCGGTATTCGTCAGCGAAACATCCCTGACTCCGGTAAGCCGGTTCTACCTCTCCTATCGTACTGATGATGATGAGTACTCCGTCTACGAGGCAACGTTAGGATCTGATTCCCTGCTTTCCCTAACCCAGCTCGACCTGGAGGAGCTTTCCCCGGTTATCGGAGGATACGGCCTCTCAGGCGTGCTCTACATCGTTACCCGAAACGGCATGCTCCTGCGCTCAACGAACAACGGCACTTCGTTCGATGCGGTCAACAGCGACTCGGCGATGATGCTTTCCGGCGGAAGCTCGGTTGCCGCAGTTCCTCTCGCTGAAGCGCAGCTTGAGGGCGGCGAGAAACGCCTGCTGATAGGCGGCGATACGCTCTACTGGTATGATCCGGATTCACCAGCCGACATTCCCGTGCGGTATACCCAGAGCGATACGTTCTATGCCAATCTTTCTGCCAGCAGGATTACCGATATCTATGCCGGAAGCACGAACGATTTTCTGTTCTATGCAGCGACAGCCGACAGATGGCTCTGGAAAATCACCTCAGAGGGGGCAGCTTCGAGTCTCCTGCTGTAAACAGACTGTTGTGCGCACGCCGGTCCGGGACACGGACCGGTTCAGTTTTCAATCGAGATTTTTAATCTTTCTCAGGATTGCACGGGCTTCTTCGTCACGATAGTTGGCCTGAATCTCCTCTTCATCGAGACCTACGAACTCATGGTTGAGGTAGTGTATCCAGGTATCGTCCTCCGGCCGCTCGATCACGTGTTTTCGGCAGTAGAAATCGGGCTGATAGGGCAGATGTTCCGGTTTATAGAGCGGTATCTTATAATCATGGACGGCAATCTTCAGGTCCTCGCGGGGAATTCCCTTATCATGGATCACCTCGCAGAGCCGATTCACCGTCTTTCCTGTATCGAAGATATCGTCGACAAGCAGAATCTTATCCCCTACCCGCAGGTATTCGGGAGAGTAGGTCCATCCGTCAATCATTACCTTGGGCTGCTGCTGGAAATCGGTATAGGACCTGGCTACGACTGCCGCATAGAAGACCGGGCGCGCATCCTTCCTCACCAGTTTGTAGTATTCGCTGAAAATATTCGCAAGGTACGCTCCGCCCCTGAGGGAAGCATAGATGATATCAGGTACGAAACAGTGCTCCGTATGGATCTTGTGCACCAGCTTAAGCGCATTGTTGCGCACCTCCTCAGGGGTCAGAAACTCCTTCCTCACAACACTTGCCTTTCCACGTACACCGTCTGGGTCTGGCCGTTACGAATGAAGGTCACCTGATATGAGCGCATAATATTCTTCTCAAGCGCTCCGTAGAAGTCAGCTACGCCCCGTATTGCTGTTGAATCTATCTCGGTAATGACATCATAATTTCTCAGCCCGGCGCTGTAGAAGGGGTTTTTCGTGCTGATTCCGCCCATGAACATCAGAACCACTCCCCTGTCCCGGACAGAGAGACCGAGAGACTCTCTGGTACTGCTGTCAATCGGCTGAACAATAACCCCCGGCCACATCAGGTCAGAGGTCGATGAAATCTCCTCCTCACTCATCCGCTCTTCCAGGATCACGGTAAGTTCGACTTCACTGCCCCGTCTGTTAACGGTAATCGGCAGGGGTTCGTCAATTGCAGCATTGCTGATAAATCGCGAAAGCTCCTCAGTATCGTTCACTTCCCGCCCGTCAAATCTGGTGATCAGATCACCGGGACGGATTCCGCCCTTGTAGGCAGGGGAGTTAAGGTAGATATTGGCGACAAAGACTCCCTTTTCACCTTTAAGATTAAGGTCTTCAAAGAACGGGTCAAATTCGAAGGTATCAATCATCGATACGCCGAGCCAGCCGTCACGTACCCGGCCGAACTCAAGGATCTCTTCTACTATCTGCTTGGCATTATCAATCGGGATGGCAAATCCGAGTCCGATGTTTCCTCCTGAGGGTGCGGCTATCCAGGTGTTGATGCCGATCACCTCCCCGTAAATGTTGACCAGCGGACCACCCGAGTTGCCCTGGTTGATCGAGGCATCGGTCTGGATGAAATCGTTCAGATTGTTTATCTCCCGACCGGAGCGTCCGAGAGCGCTCACGATGCCGGCTGTAACGCTTGAGTAGAAACCGAACGGACTGCCCATAGCAAGGACCCAGTCACCTACTTTGAGATCGGCTGATATCCCTATCGGGGCAAGATGTATGTCGCGATCTTCGGTAGAAAACGAGACAACGGCAATATCACGGCGGGAATCTGTTCCGACAAGCTCAGCAGGATATACCCGTTCATCGTTGAGCAGGACCTCGATCCTGTCAGCCTCGCCGGCAACATGGTCGTTGGTAAGCACGTAGTACGTATCTCCCTCACGCCTGAATATCACGCCTGATCCGAGACTCTCCGATTCGTACTCCTGCTCTTCAGGGGTTCCGAAAAACCAGGGCAGCCTTCCGAACTGAGGAACCTGCTGGATAATGGTCTGGGTGACATTGATCTGCACAACAGCAGGCAGCACCTGCTGAACAACAAGGTTGAAAGAATTCTGAAGCTGTTCAGCCCCGGCTGTCTCAACCGCGGCAACGCTTCTCAGCGGACTTTCCTCAGCCTGTTCCACATCGGTCTGTCCTGCTGCAAAGAGCTGAAAACCGGCGCTAAAGAGACCGCCGGCAAGGATAAACAGGAGAACAAACCCTGCAGTAAACTTCGGCAGCGAAACATGTATTCTTCGTATCATAGCAACACCTCTCTGACATACGTATTAAAAAGCAGTCAGGACTTCCGTTCGATCCTCCAAAACAGCCACAGTATGCTCCCAGTGAGCCGAAGGCATACCGTCAGCAGTCACCACCGTCCAACCGTCTGACAGGTGGGCTATTTCGCTGGTTCCCAGGTTGATCATCGGCTCAATAGCCAGCACCATTCCCGGCCGAATTCTCGGGTTCGCTCCGCGAGAGACATAGTTGGTTACCGACGGCTCTTCATGGGGGGACAGCCCTACTCCGTGACCGCAATACTCCCTCACCACGCCGTAGCCGTTGCTGTCAGCAATGCGGAACACCGCCCGGGAGATATCACTAATGCGGTTCCCGGCTGCAGCTGCAGCAATCCCGGCCTCAAGGCACTGTTTCGTAACTTCCACAAGCCTGCTGGTCTTCTCTTCGACGGTACCGATACGTATCGTCTGGGCAGCGTCACTGAAGTAGCCGTCAAGGTTGACCCCTAGGTCGATGCTCACGATATCTCCATCGGTGAGAACCCGTTTTCCCGGTATCCCGTGGATAATCTCCTCGTTGACCGATATGCAGGCCGTGGCCGGGTAATCCATATACCCGAGAAAGGCCGGCACAGCATGATGATCGCGAATAAAGCCGTAGCAGTATCTGTCGATCTCCTGCGTTGTCATTCCCGCCTTCACATACAAAGTAAGCGCCTTGTGCAGAGCCGCAAGTATTCTTGCCGAAGCCCTGATGCCGTCCAGCTGTTTCTCTGATTTTAAGGTAATCATAATCGTTCTTTTCGGAAAGTGTCGAGTAATCCGTTAATGAATTTATAGTTGACATTCGAGCTGTACTCGAGTGACAGTTTAACTGCCTCATCAATTACCACTGCCGCGGGAACAGACTTCTGGTAGAGCATCTGGTAGATCGAGAGGCGCAGGATACAGCGGTCAACCCGCTCTATCCGTTCAAGTGCCCGTCCCCGTGAAAGCGTGCTGATGATGGTGTCAATCTCTTCGAGACGTTCAAGCGTCCCTGATACCAGTATCTGCACCGCAGCGGCAGTCTCCTCGGGAACAGCTTTCCGCTCCTCCTCACTTACTGCAGGGAAATAATCAATCATACTCAGCTGCTTTTCAGGGAAGCCCATAAAGTCAAGGGCAAACAGCGCCTTGAGCGCGTATTCTCGGGAACTATGTCTGGTGCTCATGAGTAAAAGCGGCCGCCGCTAGAGAAGAATACGGATGTCGGCTTCCTGCCGAAGTTCCCGTACAAGATCTGAAACCGCCTGTTCGTAGACCTCCTGCTGCTTTTCCACATAGAGCATTTGGGTTATGTACTGGCGCACGGTCATCCTGTTCTCGGGGCTGAGTCGGTCATCAAGAGTAAGAAGGCGCGGGTATATATGTTCAAGGGCCTTGACAATATGAAATCCGAGTTTTGACTCTATTACCCCGGAAACATCATCTGCCTCAAGATCAAAGACCGCATCGATAAATCCGTCTCCGTATTCATTGCGACTCTGATCATCGTCAATGGCAAACCATCCGAGCTCTCCCCCGACAAACTTCGTCTCTTCATCCTGCGACTGGGAGAGCACCAGTTCCTCGAATGTACTGGAACCCATCTGAAGCTGTCTGAGAACCTGTGAAGCCTTATCCTGAGGATCTGAATTGAGAGAGGTATTCTTGCTGATGAAAATATGGCTGATTTTCACCAGCTCAGAGTTGATGAAGCTTGAAGCGTTCTTCCGGTAGAAAGCGGTAATCTCGGCAGAAGATGGAGCGGGGACATCGCTGATCATATCGCTCTTTGCCTGCCTGATGTAGCTGTTGACTATGTAGTTTTCCTTAATCTTCTGCCTGAAATCTGTCATAGATAGGCCGTAGGCCTGATCGAGCACGGAGGCGAAATCAGCGTCGCTGAGGCTCCTGCCGAGCTGACTCTCGACCGATTTCTTCTGCTCGGCTACCAGAGCAGTCAGCTCCTGATCCCTGAGGACTATCCCGTCACGCTCAGCCCCCTGCAGGACAAGCGCATCGTTAATCATAACTTCCAGCACCTCCCGCTCATTGAGATCCTGGGAACCGGATGCAGCGCTGAGTTCTTCGATCTTAGCGTCAAGCTGCTCCCTTGAGATCATCTGTGACCTGATGAGATTCACGGTTGCCACCGGTTCGAGCATCATCTGTGCTGAGACAGATGAAACTGTACAAAGAATTATGAATAACAGGGTAATTTTTTTCACCATAACGTAACGTACTCCAAGGTTTTGTATACAGGGGATGATACAGGAGGGTGCAAATCATCAGGCCGTCAGATATGGAGGCGCCTGCCGATCTCCTGTCCTTCCGCTTTGGTTTTCAGCACTTCAGAATACTTGAGAAACATCCCCTCAATTTCCATCTGCTTCATGAGCGCCTTTAACGTCTTGCCTGTCCGAAGGCCTTTTTTCAGAACAAAGGCAAAGGAACGTTTTCCTGAGACGGTGCCGCACTGGGCAAGGTAGGTTCTGCAGCGATCAGGTATCTTGCCCCCGAAAAAACCGGCAGCCTCGCATCCGACAATGAGGTAGTCATAATACGAGACCTTTTTATCGGACTCAAGAACACCGTCCACGATATCAGCGGTATGCCCGTTGCGCATGACTCCTTCAGCAAGGCCGGAGGCAATATCGAGAAGCCTGCTCTTCGATGATTCGTACAGTACGATGATTCCTACCCGCACAATCTCTCCGTATTATCGCCCGCTATTCGGATTTCCACCAGTTCTCATCAAGCTCCACGGCATCCGACTCAACTTTGGTCAGCAGGTCCGATTCCCCGGGTGTCCGGGTAATGAACCCGATGCTGAACGCAAGTATAAGAAATGCGGCTGTAAAGATATACGTGAATTTCGTCAGAATATTTCCCGACTGGGTCCCGAAGGTCGTATCGCTGGCGCCGCCGAAAATCCCGCCAAGGCCTTCACTGTGCTCATCCTGGACAACAATCAGGAAAATCAGCAGCAGACACACGATGATGAACAGCACCAGTAAAATTATTCCAAAAACACCCATATCCCATCTCCAGTAGTATGAAATTTTTCCTGCAACGCGCACCACCTTACCATATTCCGGGAGTGTTCGTACAGGGGCTGAAACAGGTCTAACCCTGCACCGCCCCCCTGATAATTGCAGCGAACGAGCCGGCCTTCAGGGAAGCCCCTCCTACGAGAGCTCCGTCGATATGTTCCTTTGCCATCAGTTCAGCAGCATTATCCGGTTTTACCGACCCTCCGTACTGGATGATCAGCGCATCAGCAGCCTGACTGCTGTACAGCGATGCGCTAAGCGTGCGGATAAACGCATGCACCGCATCAGCATCTTCCGGAGTGGCAGTTTTTCCGGTACCAATCGCCCAAACCGGCTCGTATGCGATTGTGACAGAGGCAAGCTCATCCTGAGCAACACCTGCAAGACCGCCGGTCAGCTGGGTTCGGACTACCTCCTCCACCCTGCCGGCTTCCCGCTCCTCAAGCGTCTCACCCACACAGAGAATAACCTTAAGTCCGTGCGCAATGGCGAGCTTCACCTTCCGGTTGATGAATTCATCCTGTTCGCCGTAGAGCATTCTCCGCTCGGAGTGGCCGAGAATAACCGTGTCAACCCCAAGATCCTTGAGCATCAGCGGAGAAATCTCCCCCGTATGCGCTCCTGCCTCCTGATCGCTCATGTTCTGGGCTCCGAGCAGGATCCTGGTCCCTTTCAGCCGTTCAGCTGCAGCGGCAATCGTGGTAAAGGGCGGTGCAACCATGATATCGACGCTGTCAATGGCGGATACTGACTCGGAAAGCTCAGCAATAAAATCGACAGCTTCACCGGGAAGCATGTTCATCTTCCAGTTACCGGCAATATATTTCCTTCTCATATCTGATTACTCCTTAATCTGCAGGGCAGCGATGCCGGGCAGGGTCTTTCCCTCAAGAAACTCCAGGGAGGCGCCTCCGCCCGTCGATACATGGTCAATACGGTCTGCATATCCGAATTTGTTGACTGCGGCAACGGAATCACCTCCGCCGACTACCGTTACACCGCTGCTCTCGGCTATCATGCCGGCAACAGCTATTGTCCCTCCGGCGAAGGAGGCAAACTCAAAAACCCCCATAGGGCCGTTCCACACAATGGTAGCAGCAGTTTTAAGCTCCGCTTCGATTAAAGCAAGGGTTTTGCTCCCGATATCCAGTCCGAGCATCCCGTCGGGAATATCCTCATCATCAATATAAACCGGTTCGGCATCCTCACTGAATGATGCAGCCGCAATATGGTCGACCGGGAGAATGATTTTCACCTCTGATGATTCGGCTTTTTTCAGCAGTGACTCAGCTGTCTCAAGGTACTCTTCCTCAAAAAGGGAATTGCCGATGCCCTTGCCGAGCACTTTGAGAAACGTATAGGACATCCCGCCGCCGATGATCAGCGCGGAACAGGTCTTAAGCAGTGACTCGAGCACCCCGATCTTCGAGGATACCTTGGCACCGCCAATGACAGCGACAAACGGTTTATTCGGATTTTCCAGAAGCGGGGCAAAAAAGGCGGTCTCCTTCTCAATCAGGAGACCCGCAGCAGCGGGGAGAAGCTTCGCGACCCCCTCTGTTGAAGCATGGGCTCGGTGGGCTGAGCCGAAAGCGTCATTAATGTAGACATCAGCGAGCGCCGCAAGCCGGCGTGAAAAACCCTCATCATTCGCCGTCTCCTCAGCATGAAACCGAAGATTCTCCAGAAGGAGTATCTCTCCCGGCTTCAGATCCCTCGCCATAGCCTCCGTCTCCTCTCCCACGCAGTCGGGGGCCATTCTGACTTCCCTGCCGGAGAGTTCGCTGAAAGCCGCCGCTACCGGCTTGAGGCTGTACTGCGCATCCCTCATCCCCTTCGGGCGTCCTAGGTGAGACATGACTATCAGGGAGGTGCCTGGCTGTGAAAGTATGTAGTCAATCGTCGGCAGAGCTGTCGTAATCCGGGTCGTATCGGTAACCTTCCCGTCCTTGATCGGAACATTGAAATCCACTCTGACAAGCACCTTCTTGCCGGTCAGATCGATATCTTTTACTGTAGCAATCTTCATAGGTCTCCTCGCATGGGTACCGGCTGAGACGGTTGAGCCTCAGCACGTGTCGGGATGAAGATACCGGCCCCTGCCGGAACACCGGCAGGGGGGTCGTTCAGCAGCTGATCGGGCAGTCGCTCAGACAAGCTTCTCCGCCAGGTCGATTACCCGGGTTGAATACCCCATCTCATTGTCGTACCAGGAACAGATCTTGAAAAAACGCTCACCCATTTTCATGGTAGTCAGTGCATCAAAGACAGAGGAGTGAGGATTTCCCTTCACGTCCATGGAAACGATCGGGTCCTCGGTATACTGAAGAATTCCCTTCATCGGTCCTTCCGCAGCGGCCTTTACAGCGGCATTCAGCTCCTCGACGGTGCAGTCCTTCTCAACCTCAAAGGTAAGGTCGACGATTGATCCGGTCGGGGTAGGAACACGCATAGCCATACCGTTGAGTTTACCGTTAAGTTCCGGAATAACCAGACCGACAGCTTTGGCGGCACCGGTTGTGGTCGGAATGATGGAAAGCGCGGCCGCACGTGCTCTTCTGAGGTCCTTGTGCGGGAGGTCTAGAATAACCTGGTCGTTCGTGTAGGCATGAATGGTGGTCATCAGTCCTTTCACGATGCCGAAACTGTCATTAATAACCTTGGCAACGGGGGCAAGACAGTTGGTCGTGCAGGAGGCGTTGGAAAAAGCGGTGAGGCTCTTATCAATATCATCGTCATTGACGCCGAGCACGATTGTCTGATCGATCTTGTCTTTGGCAGGAACCGTGAGAATGACTTTCTTTGCCCCGGCTTTGATATGGTCCTTGTATCCGCCGCGGGGACCCTCTGCTGTGGTGAATACGCCGGTAGACTCGATCACGACGTCAACACCGAGCTCCTTCCAGGGAAGGGCTGCCGGGTTTTTCTCGGCGAGAATTCTGATCTCCTTACCGTCGACAATAATGGCATGTTCCGCAGCAGTCACGCTCTTATGATAAACTCCGTAGGTAGAATCATACTTCAGCAGATGGGCAAGAGTTTTAGGATCGGTTAAGTCGTTGAGGGCGACAATTTCAATGTTCTCCCGTTCCAAGGCAACTTTGAATGCATTTCTCCCAATTCTTCCAAAACCGTTAATAGCAATTTTCATGAAAGATTTCCTCCAATATAAGTAAATCAGGTATGGGCTCAACTATATGAGATACAAACCTTTGTGTCAATGAACTGCGGGTTTTTCATGTAGATTTTTCAGAGGTGTTTCTCAGGACCAGCTTGATAGTGTTAATTTTATGCCCTTCAATATCCTGTACAATGAAATCGATGATTCCGGCAGCTGTCTCATAGGATATCTTCTCCAGACTGTCGGGAATTTTTCCGAACAGCTCGAAGACGAAACCGCCGAGCGTTTCAAAATCCTCATCCGGCAGCGCGATGCCGAGCGCATCGTTGAGCTCGTCAATCTGGGTCCTCGCATCACACAGATAGATTCCCTTTCCCAATTCGGTGAAATCCGCCTTCTCATCATCAAACTCGTCCTGTATGTCACCGACGATTATCTCTATGATATCCTCGAGGCATATGATGCCCGAAACCCCGCCGTATTCATCTATGGCTACGGCTATATGGACCTTCCTCCGCTTGAATTCCTTCAGCAGTTCATCAAGTTTCTTGCTGTCCGGAACAAAGAAGGGTTTTCTCGAGATTTTTTTCACCGACAGAGTCTGCAGGTGTTCGACCTCTTTGAGAATATCCTTGACATAGAGGATTCCTATCACGTTATCTATGGTATCCTTGTAGACGGGATAGCGGGAATAGCCCTGTTCGGCAACGGTGGCAAGCAGCGGTCCAGAGGCTGCATCGTGGGCAATGAATTCCACATCTATCCGGGGAACCATCGCCTCTTTCACCGTTGTCTGTGAGAGTTCCTCTATTCCCTCTATCATCTCGAGCTTTTCAGCAGTTTTGGCAGGACTTTCAGGTTTCTTCGGCTGTTTACGGATATGTTTCAGTAACTTGAACGATTTCAATGAGATACTCCGTTAGAAGGTTTTTCTGAAGCGGCTTTGAGCAGAAGCTCCTCCTGAAGCTTCAGCATAGGTTCACCGGCATGGTTCGTCTCGTGATCGTAACCGAGCAGATGGAGCATTCCGTGAACAAGCAGGCGGTTCAGTTCCTCTTCTGCAGGTACGCAGTAGAGCAGCGCATGGGCTGCCAGCGTTTCAACCGATATGATGATGTCACCGAGGCTGCTGTTCTCTTCGACTCCAGCAGGCCACCCTGCAGGCTCGTCCCCGTTCTGCTCATCCTGACTGAAGGAGAGCACATCGGTCGGCCCTTCCCTGTCCCGGTACTCACGGTTGAGCCGGGCGATCGTCTCATCATCGGTGAAGACAACAGAAACCTCCCGCCCGTCAATTTTCAGCATCTTCAGGATAGTCTCGACAAACTGATGCGAATACGAGTCGGGGATATCGCTCTCCTCACAGCCTCCGAGTACTGTAGTTTCTACGCTATTCATCAGCGCACCGCCTCTCCGAACTCCGGATACTCAATCCGGGTATGGTACCGTCCGGAAAGAATGAGCACGAACTGCCGTCTCACCGCCTCGAGTTCGCTGAGGGAGAGGCTGCAGTTGACCAGCTGACGGCGGTCGATCTTGTCCATACAGATCTTCCATACCAGCTTCTCCAGCTTGGGCGTTGAAGGCTGTTTGACTGTTCTGCTCGCCGCATCCACACTGTCTGCAAGCATCACAACCGCAGCTTCCCGCGACATAGGCGGGGGTCCGCTGTAGGAAAAGTCCTCAGGGGCAATTTTGACATTCTTACCGCTCTTCTGGACTGCTTCAGTGTAGAAGTAGCTGATAATATCATTTCCATGGTGCTCGGCGATGATGTCGATCACCTCCTGCGGAAGACCGATTTCCTTGGCTTTCTCCACCCCGACTTTGACATGGGATTTAATAACTGCTGCAGAGAGGCTCGGCTTCAGGTCATCGTGCTTGTTGCCCCCCGCCTGATTCTCTATGAAGTACTCCGGCTGGTCAATCTTCCCGATGTCATGATAATAGGCGCCTACTCTCGCCAGCAGGCTGTTTGCGCCAATAATCTCACAGGCAGACTCTGCAAGGTCCGCCACGGCGACGGAGTGGCTGTACGTACCTCGGGCAACGACTGCCATCCGCTTGAGTATCCGGGTATTCATTGTGGTCAGCTCCAGAAGCCTGAAATCGGTCGGAAGGTTGAATACATTCTCAAACAGCGGGAGGAGCATTACGAAAAGCATGCTTGAGACCAGGACGTTGACGGCGACGATAACGCCGTAGAGCAGCAGGTTCGAAAGCGGGTAATCCTCGAGCAGTCCCGCAAGGAGGAGGAAAAACAGCCCGGAGGCAAGGAGCAGAAAGAAGTATTTGAAGATATCGACCCGCTTGCGGGCTGATACCATCAGGAGGGTCCCGGTAATACCCATGGCCAGAATAAAGATAAAAGAGGTATAGTCGGCCGTGGGCATAAGCAGCGTGTGGAAAGCGAGATAGACTGATACGATGAAACCGACCTTCCTGCCGGCAATGACAGTCAGCAGCATGGTGAAAAATGAAGCCGGTACGAAATAGAAAAACAGGATCAGGTTGAACTGCAGGACAGCCTTTGTAATGAAGAACAGGGCTGCGTAGTAGAGCAGGATCATACCTGCGGTAATCAGCATGTACTGCATGTACCGATAGTTTTTGGGAAGGACAGCAGAGAGCGCACCCATGAGAATTAATCCGGAGAAGATGGAAAAGAGCAGGCTCCCGCTCCTCTCCGCCAGACCCTGATCGAGCCGGTGTTCCTGCAGAACCCGCAGTTTCTCCATTGCCTCGGGAGTAATTAAATAATCCTTTGCCAGAATCAGGTCGCCCTTTTCGATAACGCTTACAACCGGCTGTACTGAATCAGCCGCGGCCCGTTTTTCCTTCAGCGTCAGCAGGTGCTCGTAGGTGCGGTTTGCTGCGATGAACGGCCTGACTATTTCGGCTGCTGTCCGGCGGACCTCAGTTTTATCGGGATCTGCCGACAGTACCCATTGATTGAGATACCTGTCGATCGACTCAACGGTGAGCGCCCGGCGCAGGTCTATGACCTCGGAGTCTCCCCTGTTTCGTACTGAAATACGAAGAAAGCCGTTATCAGCACCACCGTCAGCAGCAACGGCTTCAGCAAGGGATTCTTCCCGGTAAATCCCACCCTCAAGCATCTCATGCAGGATTTCTGCCGCTTCCGCTGCGGCTGCAGACCTCTGTTCTTCGTTCATGCGCATGCAGATTTCGCGGAGCTGCGTATAATCCACGCCCTTCGATTGAAGATACTCCCGGGCCTGAGGCGAAAGTTCATCCGACTGGCCGCAGAAATAGCTTGCGGCATCGTCAAAGAGGATCAGCAGATCGACACTCTTCTCCACCTCAGCAGTGAAAATGGGGGCAGCGGCAGCGGCAGCTTCCGCTCTGGCTGTCTGCGTGGCAGCCTCGTCTATATACTCTATTCTGGCATTCGCAACGACGTTTCCCTCTGCAATATCACCGACGGAAAACCCCAGGGACTTCTCCACAGAACGGCCTGTCAGAGTTCCCAGCACCATCTGCGGTATAAGGAATCCGGCTGCACTGATGAGTACCGTTGCGATCATGATCGGTATCATCCGACGGTAACTGCCGCTGCGCAGGAAAGGATCAAGTATCTTTTTCATAAGCATCTACTATTTTTCTCACAAGCCTGCTTCGTATCACATCCCGGGAACTGAAATGTACGAAGGCAATCTCCTCTATACTATGAAGGATACTTGCGGCATGGACAAGACCGGAATGACGCGGTGAGGGCAGATCGATCTGGGTCACATCGCCGGTAACAACCGCCTCCGAATGTTCACCTATGCGGGTGAGGAACATTTTCATCTGCTCCCGGGTCGTATTCTGCGCCTCATCAAGGATCACTACCGCGTTCTGCAGGCTTCTTCCCCGCATGTAGGCAAGCGGCGCTACCTCTATTACGCCGCTCTCCTCCATTTTCCGTACCGTATGGAGCGGCAGCATTGCTTCAAGCGCATCATAGAGGGGACGGAGGTAGGGATTGATCTTCTGGGAGAGGTCTCCGGGAAGAAAGCCGAGACTCTCGCCAGCCTCCACTACCGGCCGGGTGAGGATCAGCTTCTTTTTTCTGTCAGCAGTAATATCTTTAACAGCCTTGGCGATGGCAAGGTAGGTTTTTCCGGTACCTGCAGGTCCGATACCGAAAACCAGCTGTTTTGTGAACATCGCTTCAATGTAGCGCAGCTGGTTACGGCTTTTCGGGTAGACAGTCATGCTTCCGGCTTTAATGGTGCAGGACCCGGTTTCCGAAGGGACAAAATCATCAGCATCTCTCTGGGCCTGAAGCAGCAGACGCACCTGAGGCGGGTCAACCACCCTCCCCTGTGAAGCCAGTTCCTTCATGATATCGAGCAGCCGGCTGAAAGAGGAGAGCGTCTCATCTGAGAGTCCGTCGCGTATCGTCAGGCTGTTGCCCCGTAGATAGATATCTATACCGAGCCCCTCTTCAAGCTCGCGCACGTTTTCATCATTTTCACCGCAGACATGTTTGAGAATTTCGATGTCATCAAAGACTACTGTCACTCTTCCCCCTGAAAAATTCTAAGATCAGTTGCTCCGGTAGCGTCATTGTGATCAATTGTCCCGGATAAGTCAATTTCCGGCAGCCCCTTCCACACGATATAGACGGATGCCGAGGAATCCCAGCGGTAGACTTCCGTGCTGCTGTCAAGAGCAACCGATCCGGTATAGTCAAAGTTCAGATTCCACTGTTCCATCATGTGAACCAGTTTCAGGTCGATGGTATCGAGGTTGAAATTCGATGCATACCGGTCTTCGATATTGAAGAAGTTGAACGATTTAAGCAAGTCTCCGATTAAGGATACACTTCCGTTGACGTACCGGTCAGCTGCACTGTTTCTTGAACGAGCGGTCACGGAAAGGGAGAGAAACTCCTCAATGATCAGCTCAGCCGTCAGGCCGAATTTCAGCAGGTTGTCGGAAGGGTTGAGGAAACTGTAGCTCCAGTTCGCATTCGCGTTCGCCGTCAGTTTGATTCGATTGTGCCATAGGGCGTATTCAGGCAGGGAAACCGGAGCGAATATGCTGATATCCATCGGTTCAAAGTGCAATGAAGTGTTTTCTGATGGCGGCACGCTCTGCATTTTCAGTCGTACATAAGCCTTGTTCCAGCGAAGAGTGGTCTCAGTGTCATCCCAGGTTTCGGCAAGCACATCGTAACCGGCGGTCTGGCTGAAATCCAGGGTATCGGAGAACCGAAATGAGAGAATCCCCGATATATCAAGCGGCAGGTTTCCGGAATATCCCCCGGAAAACGATGTTTCATAATCCCAGTTTACGGTAACCGAAGTCGATACGGGATACAGCGGGGGATTGAGTTTCACGTTCATCTTAAGCGGTTCATAGCCGAATGTTCCGGCATCATCGCGGACAAGCCGGGTCGAGATGGAGAGATTCAGTCCGCTGAAATTCGTACTCAGCTGCGGATCAAGCTGCAGGGAAAAGGGCGGAAGTACGGCAGAGAGGGAGAGTTCTGACCGCATTTGAGTCAGGGGAACGGTGAATCTGAGGGTATGCTGGAGGATGTCATCGGTACCCCAGATGAAGAATGAGCTGGCAAAGAGGCACGGCTGGTCATCTTCAGAGGAGCAGTTCCACCGCATAACCCGTGTTTTCAGGGTATAGGCCGCGCCGAAGAGCTTTGATGAAACGACCATATCGTGAAAGAGGGTTATCTCAGTCTTCTCACGGTCCTGCTCCCTGAGGTCTTCCAGATCAGCTGCGGTGGATTCCCAGCCGCTGTGCAGCTGGAGGGTTCCGGAGGGTTTGAGCACGCTTTGAAAGCGCAGCGCCGAATCCAGAAAGGATGCATCAACGGTGAGACCGGCATCAAATTTCTGCTGTGACCTGAGGTAGTCAGCCGCACCCTCTGCGTAGATTGCATCTGTGCGGCCTGACTCCTTAAGCGTATAGGAGGCTGAGATGCTCAGCAGGGTTGAGGCCGGCTTTTTCGGCTGTATCCGGTAACTTCTCAGAGTACCGGAGGGGCTGCGGTAGAGGTCGGGTGGAATTGCTGCGCTGAGATTGCTCTGTTCTGACTTGTCCGCCGGCGCATCAGGCTTAAGTCCGGGAGGATAGAGACCGCTGTACCCCGTATACTGAACCGTCTGCGGAGAGTCAGCTGAAGAGGGGAAAGCAGTGCGGGCAGTAAACAGGGTACCGGTCATAGTTCCGGTCTGGTTCAGCAGTACAGCTGATTCCGGCTCATACTCCCACGAATCCTTGAGAATGAACTTGATTTCAGAGGTTATTGAGGTAAGCTCAAGCCTGCTAATATACGGTGCTGCTGTTTTGAGCTGCGGCTTATAGCTGCCTGAAAGTTTCCAGGTGAAACTGCTCACCGAGGGGTAGGTATCGCTGAACTCGGCTGCATCTGTTATATCGCGCAGTGAGAACTGGGTCTTGCGCGGTCCGTAATCGCTGAGAACAGTATTATCCGAATAGAAGGGCAGAGAGAGTGAGAATATCCACGATCCGAGGGTAATATCGGCATGGGATTTCAGATAGAAGCGGTAGAGCGGGTCCCGGTTCACGGCATCGAGGACTGCAGCGCTGCTCACGCTCAGCGAACTGAGCCGGGGCGCAGAAGCAATGGCTGCCTGTAATCCGGCTGCCATACCGACCTTTTCATAGACATCGAAGGTCAGGGCCAGGTATGATTCAGACTCCTTCGCCCAGGCAAGAAGATCCGGAAAAAGCCCGAAGATGCTGAAGAGCGAGCCGGTAATTCCGGGTATCTGCTCCTCAGGTTCCTGTTCACCGGAGAGAAAGAGCGAGAGGCTGGTACGCTCGATCTCTTCTTCAGGCAGAGTCCCGAAAAGTGCGGTGGTGGTGTTGATGAAGTACCCTCTGTCTGTAGAGATTCCGAAAGAGGGATTATAAGCCAGTTTCACTCCGGGGTAGTAGAAGACCGGCAGATAGAAGATTGGAACTCGCCCGAGCCGGATGAGAGCATGGGTAGCGAACCAGTCACCGCCCCGGATAACCCGCAGACTGCCTGCTCTGATGCTCAGGTGGGGGGCGGATCCGGGAGTGCTCAGCAGGGCGCCGGAGACATTGAGAATCTCCTCATCAGTCGTATCTATAGTATCACCCGCAAGAACATACGAGACGGTTTCACCTTCACTGTTCTCCCGGCTGCCCTCGGTTTCACCCTCGGTAATGGATCCGCTCCACGAGGCGAGTGAAAACGTGAGGGCGGAACCAGAGTAGTATGACAGCTGTTCCCCGCTCTCCGCGCTTTTCTGCTCGTACGTCACGCTGCCGACCGCACTGAGATAGCCGGTATAGCGGTTGAGAATCACAGAATCAGCTCCAAGTGAGTGAATCAGCTCTGATTCCGAATCGAGAAATTCCAGGGCGACACTGCCGTAGAGTTCGGCAATTTCAAGAATGTTGTCAGGTCCTCTGCGGTACACTGCGCTGTCGGCAGAGGTTATGGTAACGGTATCTGCCGCCGCCTTCTCTTCTGTCACCGGCTCAAAACCGAATGTCTGCAGAAGCTGCGTGCGCAGCGAAGCAGCATCTGAATCAAACGGGAGGCCGAGCCTTCGGCTCAGCGCCCGAAGTTCATCCGGTGAAGAGGATTCAATGTCGAGATACAGTGCCCTGCGTGAGAGTTCAGATTCCCCTGAACCCAGCTCATCCTCGGCAAAAAGCAGAGATACCGCGATAAGCATGCATGCAGCCAGAATCGATATGCGCATGTGTCTCCGATCCGCCCCTATATGAGCATATTCCTGAGAAACTGTCCGGTATAGGAACGGTCTGAACGGGCGACCTGCTCCGGAGTTCCCTCGGCAACCAGAAACCCTCCCCCGTCACCGCCCTCCGGACCGAGATCTATCAGGTGGTCAGCCGATTTTATCACATCCAGATTGTGCTCGATCATCAGGACTGTGTTTCCGCCCTCAACGAGGCGATGGACCACCTCCATCAGTTTCTTCACGTCGGCAAAGTGCAGACCGGTCGTGGGCTCGTCGAGAATGTACAGCGTTCTGCCCGTACTGCGCTTGGAGAGTTCGAGGCTCAGCTTAACCCGCTGTGCCTCCCCTCCCGACAGCGTCAGCGCCGACTGCCCGAGTTTTATGTACTCAAGCCCGACCGATTTGAGCGTCTCAAGTTTCCTGCTGATCTGCGGCAGCGGAGCGAAGAACTCGGCAGCTTCCTCGACCCCCATGCTCAGCACGTCGTGTATATTTTTTCCCTTGTACCTGACCTGCAGGGTCTCGTTGTTGAACCGTTTACCCCCGCAGACATCACACGTTACGTAGACATCGGGGAGAAAGTGCATCTCAATCTTCAGGGTACCGTCGCCCTGACAGTGCTCGCACCGCCCACCTTTAACGTTGAACGAGAAACGGCCCGGTTTGTATCCGCGGGCCTTTGATTCCGGCAGGGAGGAAAATAGCTCCCTGATCGGAGTGAACGCTCCGATATAGGTAGCCGGATTCGAGCGCGGGGTTCTCCCTATCGGACTCTGATCAATATTGATCGTTTTATCGATATAGTCGCTTCCCTCAATTCCGTAAAGCCCTTCGGGCAGGGATTTCTTTCCCGCCCCCCTGCCGATCTGCCCGGTAACAGCCGGATAGAGCAGCTCGTTCAGCAGCGTCGATTTTCCCGAGCCGGATACTCCGGTGATCACTGTCAGGACCCCGAGCGGGATAGAGACGGTTATATCTTTCAGATTGTTCCTGCGCGCTCCGATGAGCTTCAGATAATACCCGCTGCCCTTCCTCCGGACGGTCGGGGTATCGATTGAAAGCCTCCCCGAGAGGTAGCTTCCGGTAATGCTCTCGGGAACCTTCTGCACCTCTTCGGGCGTACCGCAGGCGGTAATACTTCCGCCGTGGATTCCCGCTCCCGGCCCGAGGTCGACAAGGTAATCAGCCTGCCTGAGCATCGCCTCATCGTGCTCTACGACGATGAGCGTATTCCCGATATCACGCAACTCCTTCAGCGTCTCAATCAGACGCTGGTTATCACGCTGATGAAGGCCGATGGAGGGCTCATCAAGCACATAGAGCACGCCTGAAAGAGCTGAGCCGATCTGGGTTGCGAGGCGGATGCGCTGTGCTTCGCCCCCGGAGAGGGTTCCTGCAGCGCGTTCGAGGGTAAGGTAATCAAGTCCCACATTCCTGAGGAAACGCAGCCGTGCAAGAATTTCTCGCAGGATCTGGGAACTGACAGCGGTTTCAGATGGGCTTAAAGACAGCGCGTCGAAAAACTTCAGCGCTTCCTTCACAGACAGGCGGGATGCGGCTATGATATTTGTCCCATTGAGCAGAACAGCCATGCTTTCGCTGCGGAGGCGATTCCCGCCGCAGGTCTCGCACTTTCTGACTTTCATGAACCCCTCGAGCCACTGCTTGATCCCCGGAGACTGGGTCTCAGCATAGCGACGCTTCAAATCGGCGATGATGCCCCCGTATTTCTTATCGAACTCGTATTTGCCGTTGTTGCGCTCATTCGTGTAGACCATGTGAATCCGTGCATTTGTTCCGTAGAGCAGTTTATCGCGGACCCGGGGAGAAATGTCGGCAAAGGGTGTGTCGAGGGTGAAACCGAAGTGTTCTGCGAGAGCTGCGAACTGTGTCCGGTTCCAGGCAGCATCGGGGTTGGCGGTTGCCACAGCTCCCTGGTTGAACGAAAGCGTGAGGTCCGGAATAATGAGCTGCGGATCAAACTCCGATTTCACTCCGATGCCGTGGCAGTCGGGACAGGCCCCGTAGGGGTTGTTGAACGAAAAGAGCCGCGGCTGCAGTTCCGAGATACTGATGCCGCACTCGGTGCAGGAGTTCTTCTCTGAATAGGTATTCGCCTCTGCGCTGTCGGCATCGATGACGGTGACAAGTCCGTCAGTTATCTCCATCGCTGTTTCGAGCGAATCGGCCAGTCGTTTGCGGTTGTCTTCACGCAGGACTATACGGTCGACGATAATGTCGATATCGTGTTTCTTTTTCTTATCAAGCGGCACGGAATCGGAGATTTCAACCATCTCCCCGTCAATTTTCATCCGGGTGAAGCCGGCGTTTACCGCATCTTCGAAGACCTTTCTGTGCTCCCCCTTCTTTCCCCTGACTACCGGGGCGGCGATCATAAGCCGGGCCCCCTCAGGTTTCTCGAAAACGTGCTCGATTATCTGGTCTATTGACTGTTCCTGGATCTCCCGCCCGCAGATCGGACAGTGGGGTCTGCCTATTCTCGCCCAGAGAAGCCGGTAATAATCGTAGATTTCAGTCACGGTGCCGACGGTGGACCGGGGGTTCTTGTGCGTTGTCTTCTGCTCGATTGCAATGGCCGGAGAGAGGCCCTCAATATAGTCTACATCGGGCTTTTCCAGGCGCCCGAGAAACATCCGCGCATAGGAGGAGAGCGATTCAACGTACCGCCGCTGCCCTTCGGCAAAAATGGTGTCAAAGGCAAGAGAGGATTTTCCTGAACCGCTTATCCCTGATATGACGATCAGCTTGTCACGATCGAGGTCAAGATTGATGTTTTTAAGATTGTGCTCCCGGGCCCCTCTAATGATCAGTTTTTTCATGTATGACCTTGTCAAGTTCTTCCTTGAATGCATCAAGACAGGTTTCCAGGGAAACCCTGCGTACCACCTCCCCAAGGCGGAAGATGAAGACCTCCTTGCCCATACCGGTAATCCCGATATCGGCATGCCTCGCCTCTCCCGGTCCGTTGACTGCGCAGCCCATTACGGCAACGGTTAGCTCGGAATCAACTGATCTGAGAATGGGCTCAACAGCAGAAACGAACCAGTGGGTATCAAAACTTGCCCTTCCGCACTTCGGGCAGGAGATCAGGCGTATGCCTGCCCTGCGCAGGTTCAGCATCTTCAGCAGTTCCACTCCCGCCTTTACCTCATCCGAGACAGCCCCGGTGATGGATATGCGCAGCGTGCTGCCGATTCCCTCACTGAGCAGGCGGCCGAGAATATAGGAACTGCGGACGAGGGAGGGTATCAGGGGACCGGCTTCAGTAACGCCGAGATGAAGCGGATACTCGCAGTGTTGCGTCAGAAGCACATTAGCATGATAGGTGGTTTCGGGATCGGAGTCCTTCACCGAGATCACCAGCTTAGTGAAATTCCGGCGGGTAAAGAGATTGATATACTCACCGGCAAGGGTGCTGAGCGCCTCAGCCCGGTCTGGCATGGTACTGTACGGTTTAGGCAGCGAACCGCCGTTGAGTCCGATACGAACAGCGCACCCGTGGTCCGCTGCGGCCCTGATGACCTCATCGACCTTCCACCCTGCCCCGATATTCCCCGGATTAATCCTGATCTTATCAGCACCGGCCTCCGCTGAGAGGACAGCCAGCTTATAGTCAAAGTGAATATCAGCGACAACCGGCATGATCTTAAGAGCCGCTATCTCACCGACTTTTTGAGCATCCTCCGCAGAAGGAACGGAAAAGCGGATTATATCGCATCCATCCTGCTGAAGCTGCCTCAGTTCTTCACTCAAAAGGCCGGTAATCCGCCCGAGCGGGCGGTCCCACATGGTCTGAACAGTTACGGGAGCTAATCCGCCCAGGGTAACTGACCCAACCTTCACTGCACGTGTCTGTTCTCTGTTCATCGCCCTATTGTATCAAAAAAAGAAAAAAGGTTGTATCCGAAACCCGTATATTCACGTAAACAAAAGTTTACCCTCCAGGAAGCGGCACAACCTTTCTGCGTCGTCGAGGACAGAGCGGAAGAGGACTGCTGTCCCTCCCCGCCCCGCTTCATTCGGAAAACGAGTTGAGCGTCAGCAGCAGGAATACCATGACGAACAGGGCAACGGTCTCGATAATACCGATAACGATCAGGTAGTTCGCCGTTCCCTTGCCGGTCTCACCGAGCGCATCTGCTGCACCGGCTCCTGCCTTGCCCTGCATAGCAGCCGAGGCACCGATAGCAAGTCCCCCGAACACGCCCGCACCGAGGCGAAGCATGGAGGGGGCTGACATAGCTCCGTTGATGAACTGCATAAGCAGGAAGCCGTAGATAGTCTGCGTAAGCGGAGCGCCCGCAAACGCCACCAGCATGAACGGAGCCGGTTTGTTGTTGGCAAAACATTTTTTCCAGACGCCTATCGCCGCTGAAGCGGCAAAGCCCGTTCCCAGAACTGACCCGAAAGCGGCAAACGTGAGTGCGGCTGCAGTGCCTAATAATCCAAGATCCATGTTTTTCTCCTTACCTGTAATGAAACCTTCGGGAATGAACTCCTCCCGTTTCTTCTGCACATCAGATAACCGAACAGCCTCTGAGCTATAAACTCCTGCTGAAATAGGTGCTGCGGTACTCCTGTATCGGCGTGTACGGCGTTCCTGACCACTCCATTCCGAGCTGTCCGGAAAACTCAAGCATATTCAGCCGTACGCCGTGGACCACCACGGAGAGCAGCCCCATGACGATATTCAGTCCATGCCCCACAAGGAGCACGAACATTGCCCCGATAATTGCGATTGAGCCGGTCATGCTCCCGGCAATATTGTTGAAGCTCGAAGCGATGGCGACAGAGGACATCCCGACCGCATAGAGCCTGATATAGGAGATAATATTGGAAAAGGTGCTTACCGAGTCAAGAAAGGTGGTAAAGAGCCCGGCAGCTCCTCTCGCCAGTCCGGAGGCGAAGCTTCTTCCCTTCTCCTGGCCGCCGAAGATCACAATCAAGGCAAGGCCGCCGAGTATCGCGTAGAGAGCCCAGGCGGGAAAATCCCTGCCGAGCACGAGATTGAGCGAAAGGAAGAAGAGCCCGGTAAGCATGGACAGCCACCCGAACTGCGCGTAGGCCTTCAGCTCCGGTTTCATCCGGATGAAATTGATAAGGCAGGCCAGGCTGAGCTGCACCACTCCGAGAATGAAGCAGATGAACATCAGCGATTCTGCAGCCTGCTGGCTGGATACATCGAACAGCTGCGGAAAGGAGCTTATAGCAGGAATCGTCAGGCGTCTGAGAAACGGCAGGGAGGCAACAGCCTCACTTCCGAACCAGGTGCCAGTCACCGTTCCCCAGATAATGGTGCCTGAGCTCAGCAGGTAGATAAGTCTGACCAGGTCATCGGCCTTCCCCTTTTTTCGATGAAGTACAGCGGCTGCGGCAAGGAGGATAAGCCCGTACCCGCCGTCTCCGATGATCATGGCGACAAAAATGGTAAAAAAGATGAGAAACGGCCGGCTGACATCGTACTCACGGTATCCGGGAAGCGTACCGAGCAGGCTGAAGACCGGCTGAATCATCCGTACGAGGATACCGTTCTTCAGTTTTGTGGGAACCGGGTCACCCTCAGCAGGATCCTCAACAAGAAGCCCCCAGGCCCTGCTCTGGGCTGTTTCCCGGAGCGCGTCGACGCTGTCTGCGGGAATGAACCCCGTCAGC
>CAYSRK010000117.1:0-10536 GCA_964433385.1 uncultured Spirochaetales bacterium | reverse complement strand
CAGATTCTCATAGAATTTCTCTAATGTTTCACTCATCCCCCAAGCTTATCAGCTTTTGTCAAATTCCTCCATCTTTCCACCTTCTTTCCTGAAGCGCCCGAAATGCTGACCCGTGACTACCGGGCCTACAACATTGTTCCTACTCCGATGGCTTATGGTGAAATCTACAGCGCTCTGCAGACCGGACTGATTGACGCGCAGAGCCAGCCGATGTTTGCAAACCACAGCATGGGATTCTATGAAGTTGCCGATCATTTCGTCCAGCTCTGGGCGGAACCGTTTCTGGGGATTCCCGCAGTCAACAAGACTTTCTTTGAATCGCTGCCGGCAGACTACCAGGATATGATCAAGAACCACTGGCTCGACAAGATTGCTTCTTCAGCTGAATGGGTTCAGGAGAAAAACGACGCCCTCCAGGAAGAGATTGCCAAAACCCGGCCGCAGGTAACCTTTACCGAGTTTAACGATGACCAGATTGCCGAACTGCGCGAGCTGGCGAAAACCCGGGTATACCCGAACTTCCCTGAAGTCGGCGGAAAAGACTCAGCTGCAATCCTTGACGCCCTTTTGGCAGATATTGAGAAAGCCAAAAAGGCTCTCGGGATGTAAATCACCCCAGTCGGAACATCCCGGGACATACGATCCCGGGATGTTCGGGCAACCTACACCACATAAGGTATGAACGATGAGTAAACCACACACGGATCCTCAGGATACCCGCAATGTGTTTCAGAAAATCGGCAGGCACCTCTCGGTTGCCATTGACAGATTTGAGGTTACCATTCTCTCGGTAAGTACGGCGTTTCTTGCGGTGCTGCTTATCATTAACGTTATCTCACGCAACCTGTCGAAAAGCATCTATTTTGCTGAAGAGATCTCCAAACTCTTCATCATCCTGATCACCTTCACCGGGACAAGTTTTGCAGCCCGCAAGGCGCGCCATATCCGTATGGGCGCTATTCTGGAACTGCTGCCGCCGAAGGTTGAGAAGGTGCTGGTCATCTTAATCAGCATCACCAGTGCAGTGGTCATGTTTATTCTGGCCTACTACGCCTTTCAGTATATGAACAATCTCCGTATCCGCGGCACCAAGACCGAGGCGCTCGGAGCTCCCTACTGGCTGTTTCTCATCATTGCCCCAGTGACGCTCTTTACCGCAGGGGTTCAGTTTGTCCGGACGGTAATCAAGAATTTTGTCGAAAAGGACGTCTGGCTCTCACCGGAGCAGCAGAGCGAGTTCGAGGATGAAGTGACGATGATGGAACAGGTCATGGCCGAGACCAATGTCGATGCAGTGGTGCTGAAGGAGGAATAATGGGTATTGTCGGATTAGTTATGATAGCGATGCTGCTGATGGGTTTCCCCTTCATCATCACGCTGATTACCCCTCTGCTTGTCTTTCTCAGGATTGAACTGCCGACCATCAACCCGCAGGTTGTCATTCAGCAGATGATCAACGGATTCTCAGCTCCCTCCCTGGTGACTGTGCCGATGTTCATCCTCGCAGCCAACATCATGACCTCCGGGAAGGCGGCAAACCGCCTCGTAGAGATGATCAGGGTGTTTGTAGGCCACATCCCGGGAGGATTGGCCATTACAACCAACGCAAGCTGCACCCTCTTCGGAGCGGTCTCCGGTTCCACCCAGGCAACCGTTTCGGCTATCGGCGGCACGATGCGGCCTATGCTGCTGAAGGCAGGCTACTCAAGCTCCTTCTCGCTCGGACTGATTATAAACGCGAGCGATATCGCGCTCCTGATACCTCCCTCCATAGGGTTTATCGTCTACGGAGTAGTTACAGCGACATCAATCGGAAAGCTCTTTCTGGCCGGTGTCGGGCCCGGTCTACTTATCTTCCTGCTCTTCTCAATCTACGTCTTCTTCTATTCAAAGATCAAGAACATCGCAATTCTGAAGAAGGCAACCTGGGCTGAGCGCAAACGGGCCCTGAAAGAGGGCGCACCGGTACTCGGATTTCCGCTGATCGTTGTCGGCGGTATCTATGCCGGTATTTTCAGCCCCACCGAAGCCGCCGCAGCCGGTGTAGCCTACGGACTGCTGCTTGAGGGGTTTCTCTACAAGACTATGACCTGGAAGAAGCTCGTACAGGTGCTTCTCGATGCGGGAATCGTAACCGGCGTCGTCTTCATCCTGGTCGGAGCAGGTCAGGTATTCTCCTGGATGATCAGCTTTCTGCGTATACCGCAGATGGTTATGCCGGCAATCATTGGTACCGATCCTTCCCAGCTGCAGCTGATTATAGTAGTAGTAATTGCTTACTTCGTGGCATGTATGTTCGTTGACCCGATCGTGGCCATCTATGTGCTCAGCCCGATATTTCAGCCCTATGTGGTCTCTACCGGAATTGATCCGGTTCTTCTCGGAACACTGGTCGTACTGCAGGCTGCAATCGGCTCAGCCACACCGCCGTTCGGGTGCGATATCTTCACAGCTCAGCTAATATTCAGGCGTCCTTACTTTGAGGTTATCCGGAAGATCTTTCCGTTTATCGGACTGCTGATTTTATCAACGATTCTGCTGATCCTCTTTCCGGGCATTGCCCTCTGGCTGCCGACTACAGCCGGTATCTAGGGAAAGGGAAGGTAACAGCGAAGGTGCTGCATGCGCTATACGATTAAACCGGGGCAGGTCAGCTACGGCGAAGCGGTAGGTATTCTGCTGCTGGAAAACTTTGCCCCGTTGATACCGGGGGATACCGCAAACGCGACGACCTACCGCTATCCGGTCAGGTTTGAGCGGGTGCCGGGACTCTCGGTAGAGAGAATATTCCGCCACGACCGCTCCCTGTATCCGGCAGTCAGGGACGCTGCCCGCGCACTCAAGCGGGAAGGGGTCCGGGCGGTAACCGGGGACTGCGGCTTTATGGCGGTTTACCAGAGGGAGCTGGCTGAAGAGCTCGGACTGCCGGTATTTCTTTCCAGCCTTCTCCAGATCCCATTTATCAGCCTCATTATCGGCAGGGAAGACTCCATAGGAGTCATCACTGCCGACAGTCAGGCCCTGAGTTCCGAACTTCTCTCCTGGGCCGGGGTGAACGGGGAGCTGCAGGGGAGACTGCGCATAGCGGGATTGGAGGGGAGCCCCCACTTCAGGAAGGCTGTTATTGAGGAGCAGGGAGTTCTCGATACAGAGGGTGTGGAGGCGGAAGTGGTCCAGCAGGCTGTGCGCCTGCAGAAAGAACATCCTGGTATGAAGGCAGTTCTGCTCGAGTGCAGCATGCTTCCGCCCTACGGGGCAGCTGTCCAGGCCGCCCTCGGACTCCCCGTATTCGACTATGTGACGATGATAGATTACGTCTGGTCCGCAGTGGTCAAGCGTACATTTGAAGGGTATATGTAATTCACCAATGTTTCACTGATAAGTTAATTCTGGAAGGAGGGTATAGATGCCAGTATTTACACGAGAAGAGTATATAAGCCGGATAGAGAAAACCAAGAAACTGATGCAGGAGAAGGGCATAGAGCTGCTGCTGGTGAGCCATCCGGCCAACATGAACTATCTTACCGGGTATGACGGATGGAGCTTCTACGTTCATCAGTGCGTTCTCGTCTCGCTTGACCAGGAGGAGCCGGTCTGGATCGGCCGCGGCATGGACGCCAACGGCGCCAAGATAACCTCCTTTCTTTCACACGAGAATATCCTGCAGTATGCGGATGATTACGTGCACTCCCTGATCAAGCACCCGATGAACTTTGTGACCGACTACATCCGTTCCCGCCGTTGGGGTAAAAAGGCGATCGGGGTAGAGATGGACCAGTTCTACTTCACCCATCGTTCGTATGTGGAGCTGGAGAAGGGACTCCCGGAAGCTCAATTCAAGGATGCCAATGCGCTGGTCAACTGGGTACGGGTGGTGAAGTCCGATGCTGAGATTGAGATGATGAAACGGGCCGGGAAGATTGCGGTTTCTGTTATCGAGGCGGCTTACCGCTCCATCAAGCCCGGTGTGCGGGAGTGTGATGCTGCAGCCGAGATCGTAAAGGCTGAGTACAGCGGGACCGCTGAATACGGCGGTGACTACCCGGCGATTGTTCCGCTGATTATGGCCGGTGAGGCGACAAAGACTCCTCACCTTACCTGGTCTGATAAACCGTTCGTCAAGGATGAGGCGGTTCTGCTCGAACTGGCCGGTACCTACAAGCATTATCATGCTCCGATAGCGAGAACACTCTACCTGGGTGAGAAGCCGCCAAAGCTCATGCAGGAGACCGCTCAAGTCGTCATCGACGGACTGCGCGAAACTCTTGCCCTGGTCAAACCCGGGATAACCGCCGAGGCGCTTGAAGCCGGATGGCGCAAGGCGATCAGCCACTCCACCATTGTCAAGGAGTCGCGCCTGGGCTACTCAATCGGCGTCAACTATCCGCCGGACTGGGGCGAGCATACCATCAGCGTCCGCCCGGGTGACAAGACTGTGCTCAAGCCGAATATGGCTCTGCACCTGATTCCCGGCATCTGGTACGAGGATGTGGGATTTGAGATCGACGCCTCATTTTTCGTGACTGAACACGGGTATGAGCTGCTCTATGACTTCCCGCTCGATATTCACCTGACGAGCTAGAAAACAAGACGAAGCGGGGGTGCAGACCTATGAATTCTGTAACGATGCCCGGTATTGAGCAAGTGAGGGCGGCGGCGCAGCGGATAGCTCCGCACGTGGTCCGGACTCCCGTAATCGGGTCTCCCGATGCTGCAGCGGCTTCTCAGGCCGTATCGGTCGATTTCAAGCTTGAAATGCTGCAGCCTACCGGGTCCTTCAAAGTCCGCGGTGCGGCGAACCGTATCTTTTCTCTCACGGAAGAGCAGCGGAACCGGGGGGTTATCACGTTCTCCACGGGAAACCACGGCCGGGCAGTCTCCTACATGGCTGCCCGGGCGGGGGTATCGGCTGTCGTCTGCCTCTCCCGCAGAGTGCCCGCCTACCGGGTGGCTGCAGTCGAGGCGCTCGGTGCCCGGGCTGAGGTGTGGGGAAACTCCCAGGATGAGGCTGAGAAGCGGTATGCTGAGCTTACCGAACAGCACGGCTATATCCCGATTGTGCCCTTTGATGATCCGTTTGTGATAGCAGGGCAGGGGACAATCGCCCTCGAGATCCTTGAGCAGGCCCCGGAGACTGATGTGCTGCTCGTTCCCCTCTCGGGGGGCGGACTGCTCTCCGGCATAGCCCTCGCCGCCAAGAGCCTCAACCCCGGCATCAGGGTTGTCGGAGTTTCGCTTGATACATCGCCGGTGATGCTCGAGAGCCTGAAGGCCGGCAGACCGGTGGAGATGGAGGAATCGGCTACATTGGCTGATTCACTGCTCGGGGGCATTGGTCAGGATAACACATACACCCTGCCGCTTGTACGTGATTATGTTGATGAGCATGTTACGGTGGGTGAGGATGAACTCAGAAGTGCCATGCACTTTGTATTCACCCGTCACGGTCTGGTGATCGAGGGCGCAGCGGCTGCGGCCCTCGGAGCCCTGCTCTCAGGGAGAGTCGACGTTCGCGGCAGCCGGGTTGTCATGCCCTTCACAGGCCGTAACGTGGAGGTTGAACGCTATCTGAATGTGATAGCTGAAGAGGAGAAACGCCATGAAGCTTGATGATATTCTCATTCTCAGTGAGAGTGAGCTGAAGAAGATGATGAAGCTCGATATGCAGATAATCGCCGAGATAGAGCGGGGCTTCGCCGAACTCAGTCGCGGGAATGCCCTTGTTCCCCCGATCATGATGCTGCCTGTGCCCGAACGTAACGGCGAGGTCGATATAAAGAGCGCCTACATCAAGGGCATAGAGAGCATGGCAGTCAAGATTGCCTCGGGCTTCTTCCAGAATCCCGACCTCGGTCTTCCCTCCCAGAGCGGGCAGATGCTGGTCGTAAGCGCTGAAACCGGCTTTCTCCAGGGAGTTCTCCTCGATAACGGCTATCTTACTCAGGTGAGGACTGCAGCCGCCGGGGCAATTGCCGCCAGGTACCTTGCCCCTGAGAAGGCTGATACCGTCGGCGTGATCGGGTGCGGGGTCCAGGCCCGTTTCCAGATGGAGGCGCTCAGCCTGGTGCGTCCGTTCAGGACCATCCTTATGTACAGCCTCGACCCGCCGGAGCGGGAGCAGGCCTATATTGATGATATGAAGCGGCTGCTCGGAACTGAAGTACGGCGTGCGGAGAGCTGTGAGGAGGTGGTCCGCGGCAGTTCGATCGTAGTGACGACCACTCCGGCCCGTGGAGGGTACCTTGAGGCTGATTGGCTTCACGAGGGACTCCATATCACCGCGATGGGCAGTGACGCCGAAGACAAGCAGGAGCTCAGGCCTGAGGTGCTTGCCCGTGCAGACCTGCTGGCCTGTGACCTGAAGCAGCAGAGCCGGCGGCTCGGCGAGATGCGGGGAGCTCTGGACGCCGGAACGATCACCCTGGATACTCCGGTGACCGAACTGGGGGAGATCATAACCGGAAGAAGACCAGGCCGGACTTCCCCCGAGCAGATTACCGTCTGTGATCTGACCGGTGTGGGAGTGCAGGATACCATGATTGCCGTCGCAGCCTATACCTTGGCGCAGAAACAGGGAATCGGACTGAAAATTCCCAGGTGAGTGATCTTGCCTGGAACGAGATGCAGGGGAGAAAGAGATGAACAGAGAGTTGGTGTTTCCCGTCAGCGAATATGAACGCCGGGTCAGGAGAGTGAAGGAAAGCATGGACCGGCAGGGTATGGAAGCTCTCCTGGTACTGGACCCGGCCGGGATGAACTACCTGACCGGATTTGACGGGTGGTCGTTCTACGTGCATCAGGGGGTCATTATCTTCCTCAACGATCCCTATCCATTCTGGTTCGGCCGGATGCAGGACTCCAATGCGGCCCGCCTGCTGACCTGGCTCCCGGAAGATCATATCTGCGGATACAAGGATGAGTATGTCCAGTCGCGTTATATCCATACGATGGAGTATGTCGCCGGACTCATCCGCGGGCGCGGCACCCGCCTGGGCGTAGAGATGGACGGCTACTGGTTCAATGCCAAGATGATGCTGACGCTGCAGAAGGAGCTGCCGGGCATTGAGCTGCGGGATGCGACAAACCTGGTAAACTGGGTTAAGACGATCAAGACGCCCGAGGAAATCACCTTTATCAGGGAGGCTGCCCGCATTACTGAGGAGGCTATGCGTACAGCTCTTGAGGTTATCAGGGTTGGCGTTCCCGAACGGGAAGCAGCAGCTCTGGTTTCAGCCCAGCAGATCCGGGGAACAGGCGGCTACGGAGGTGATTCTCCGGCAATTTTCCCGATCATGCCCAGTGCGGAGCGGACCTCCTCGGCCCATTTGACCTTCAGTACCGACAGGAAGTATCAGAATCAGGATGTGGTGCTGCTCGAGCTCGGCTCAGCCCGGCACCATTATCATGCCCCGCTGTCCCGGACGCTCTACCTCGGCACTCCTCCTGCCGACCTGCAGAGAACAGCCGATGTGGTGGTAAACGGACTGCAGAAGACCCTGGCGACAATAGCTCCGGGAATGACGGCTGAAGAGGTTGAGCAGACATGGCGTTCGTGCCTGGCGGGAACAGGGGTGGAAAAACCCTCCCGGGTCGGCTACTCGTTCGGTCTCAGCTACGTTCCTGACTGGGGGGAGCATACGGTTAGTCTCCGTCCGGGTGATAAAACGGTTCTGGAGCCGGGAATGACAATCCATTTTATGCCCGGGATCTGGCTCGATACCTACGGGTTCGAGTGCAGCGAGCCGTTTCTCGTCACCTCAGACGGCTGTGAGAAACTGATCGATTTTCCCGAGGAGCTGTTCATCCGCTGATGCCTTCTGTCCATGCCGGCCTCTGCGGACGCTGTATTTCCTAAGCAACTGTGATAATCTGTAGGTATGAATAAGCTGCGGAGGCGTGTATGGACCATATAGCAGGAATTCCTTTCAGTACGGCTGCTCTCTATCCGCAGCGTACGGCCTACAGGACAAGAACGGGCAGCAAAGATTTTACTGACACCACGTATGCAGAATTGTGTCGGCTGATCCGGGTCTATACCGCCGGTTTGAATGCGCTCGGCATACGTCGCAAGGATCATATCGGATTTTTCGTCAACAACCGGCTTGAGTGGATCGCTACCGATTTTGCCCTGATGATTATCGGGGCGGTATCGGTACCGCGCGGTTCCGATACAACACCCCGGGAGACGGCCTTTATCTACCGCCACTCGGATGCCTCCTGCCTGATCCTTGAGCAGATTTCACAGCTGGAGAGTCTGCTGCCCGAATTCCGTGAAGAAGACTGGGAGAACTGCCGGCTTATCTTGATAGTGGAACCGGCTGATCCTGCCCGGGTGCCTGATGTTCTCGCATCCAAGATTGTGTTTTTTCAGAGGCTCACAGAGCTCGGTGAACAGGCCCTCTCGGAGGAGCCGGACCTCGTGGAGCGGCTCTCAGCCGGGATAGAGAAGGACGATCTTGTAACGATCGTCTATACCTCCGGGACCACCGGCAATCCCAAGGGCGTCATGCTGACGCACGCCAATTTTGTTCAGAACGTCATTGCCAATACCCCCAGACTCGAGATACATCCGGACAAGGGGGAGCTAACCGTTATCATGCTCCCCTCCTGGCACGTCTATGAACGGGCCTTCGAATACTGCGGGCTCAGCTCAGGACTGACTTTCGTCTACTCCTCAGCCGGGAAATTTGCCTCCGACCTTGCGATCCAGCGTCCCCATATCCTCATATCAGTTCCGCGGATCTGGGAGTCGATCTACCAGAAAATGATCAAGGCAATCAGCGAGATGCCTGCGCTCAAGCGGGTCACGGTCTTTCTCTTCATCAAGATCAATCAGATGTATCTCTCATCGCACCAGTACGTCAGGGGCTGCTATATCCGTCTGAAAAAACGGTTCTTCCTGAAAAAGGCGGTCATATGGCTGCTTCATCTCTTTCGCCTGGTCCTGCTGTTTCCCGGACATCGGATCGCTCACAAACTCTTTGCTCCCTTCCGGGAAAAGGTAGGGGGACGTCTGCGGGGAGCAACCTCTGCGGCGGGAACCCTCCCGAAATACCTGGATGAGATCTTCAACTCCATCGGCATACCCCTGGTCAATGCCTACGGAATGACCGAATGCGCGCCGGGCATTCTCTCACGAAAGTTCGGACGCAACACGTTCGGTACGACCGGCACGCCGTTTGACAACACTGAAGCGGTTATCCGCCGGGAAGACGGCAGTGAGGCTGCTGTCGGGGAAAAAGGGGTCCTTTTCGTCCGCGGGCCGCAGGTAATGCTTGGTTACTATAAAACCCCGGAGGCTACGGCCGCGGTGCTCGACAGTGAGGGCTGGCTGAATACCGGGGATCTGGCCGTCCGCTCGGAAAACGGCGAGTTCATCATCGTCGGCCGGATCAAAGACACGATTGTCCTGATGGGAGGAGAGAATGTCGAGCCGGAGCCGATAGAGGAGCGGGTAAAGGCGAGTCAGTACATCGATCACGTGGTCGTGCTCGGGCAGGATCGGAAACAGCTCTCGGCGATTATTGCTTTGAACGAAGAGCGGCTCATGCAGCTTGCTGAGCAGATGAAGATCGCCGCGGTTGAAATACAGACTGACGGGAAATTCTCAATCGAGCACGATAGGATAACCGCGCTCCTGATGAAAGAGGTAAACGACCTGCTTTCCAAGGAGGAGGGGTTCAGGCCGTTTGAGAAGATTGCCCGGATTATTTCGGTGAAGAACGACTTTTCCATCGGCAAAGAGCTGACGCAGACGCTGAAGATAAAACGGCAGTACATAGCCGACCGGTTCAGGGACCTGATTGACCGGATTCAGGGCGACGACAATCAGGGACCTGACAGGAAGAAGAAGTAGCGGCAGTTCCCTAAAACTCCACCTTTGGTGCGGTTACGGCTGCAGGGTCTATCGTAAAGTATGGAGCCTGCTCAAGTCCCAAGGCACCGGCAGCTATGGATGCGGGAAACATGAGAATCTCTCGATTGAAAGCGGTGACCCGATCATTATAGCGCTTGCGGGCAACGGCCAGCCGGTTCTCTGTTCCCGCGAGTTCGTCCTGGAGACGAATGAAGTTCTGGTTTGACTGCAGCTGCGGATACTGCTCCACCACAACCAGCAGCCGTGAGAGAGCGCTTTCCATGCTGGAGGAGGCTTCGGCAGTCTCCTCGACGGTAGAAGCCCCGGCGAGCCTGCTGCGCGCTTCAGCTATCTGGGTGAATATCTGCTCCTCCTGTGCGGCGTAGCCTTTGACCGTTTCTACCAGGTTGGGAATCAGGTCATAGCGGCGCTGCAGCTGGTTCTCAACCTCAGCCCAGGCGCCGTCAATCTCCTGGCGTTCCCCGATGAGCCGGTTGCGCGTCGATATGTACCAGGAACCGCCGATAACCGCAGCCAGTGCGATCACGGCCAGCACCACGATCAGAACAGGAACTCTACTCTTTGCCATAGTATGCCTCGTAATCGTTAATCTGTGAAATAAAGCTTATCAGAATGAACGGGAGGCGCCGCCTCCCCCGAAACTGCCTCCGCTGAAGCCT
>CAYSRK010000116.1:0-11150 GCA_964433385.1 uncultured Spirochaetales bacterium | reverse complement strand
CGGGAATAGTCGCCCGGTAAGTTCCTGCCGTTTACTCAGGTGCTTCATGACGGTACCTGCCGACTCAGCCTGCTCATGCGGGACCGTATCGTTTGAGAGCCTGAACGGGAGTTCAACGGCGAAGGTGCTGCCCTGCAGGGGGACGCTCTCCACCGTAATCCTTCCTCCCATCGATTCGACAATGCTTCGGCATACCGAAAGACCTAAACCGCTGCCGCTGTAGGAACGGTCGAGTTCGGCATCGACCTGGATGAACGGATCAAAGATCCGCTGCCGGTCTTCCGGCGAAATGACGATACCGGTATCGCTCACCGTAAAGAGAACCCGGACCTCGCTGCCCGAAATGCCAAGCAGGTCAGCCTTCAGGCTGATGCTGCCTTGGGAAGTGAATTTCACCGCATTGGACAGCAGGTTTCGCAGCACGAGGTGCAGGTTGACCAGGTCCCCTGTGACCGCATCAGGAAAGGCGGGGTCAATGCGGATTTCCAGCTGGACATCCGCAGGAAGACGGCTGGAGAACAGATCGGCAAGCTCGCTGAAAAGCCCTGCAATATCGAGCAGCTGCATCCCGTCGGTCTCCGGGTGAGCCCCGGGAGCGCTGAACTCAAGAATATTTTCCAGCGCCTCAAGCAGGTTTCTGCAGGCATGGCGAATTTTATGCAGGTAGGTCCGCTGCTGCACGGTCACGTCGGTGTGCAGAAGCAGGTCATTGAACCCCATGATGATATTCAGCGGGGTCCTGATCTCATGACTTATCTGGGCGAGGTAGATGGTCTTCTCCTCTGCGCCGACTAGAGCCTTCTTCATCGTTTCGCGCAGCTGCAGCTCTTCGGCCTTTCGGCGGGAGACATCGATCTGCGTGCCGTACATGACCAGCGGGTTCTTATCCTGGTCCCACTCGAACACCCTCCCCTGTCCGGCAACCCAGATCCAGTAGCCCCCCCTGTGCAGCAGCCGGTACTCGCACTCGTAGACCTCAGAACGGCCGGCAAAATGCTGATCAAGCTGATACTGAACCCTCACCCGGTCTTCCGAGTGGATAAGGGACTCCCAGAACGTATGGCCCGACTCCAGCTGAAACTCATCGGGGGTATACCCTGATATGGCAGCCCACACTTCACTTACGATCAGCCTGCCGGTGGGAATCTCCCATTCCCAGATGCCTGTTTTCGAGGCGGCGATGAGGTACTCGAGCCTCGCTTTCTGCCTGCGCAGCGACTCGCGCATCCGGTTCTGCTCCGTGATGTCGATAAAGACGGCCAGGTTATGCAGAAGCGTTCCGATGGGCAGCTGGACCCCCGAGTAGAGGATGTCAAGCTGCCTCCCGTCTTTTCTCCGCAGTTCCATCTGCCGGTTGTGGATAAGCTTCTCCCTGCCGAGTTCCCTGATCGCAGCCAGCGCCTGCTCGGTATGAGCGTAGAGACCGGCCTCAATACAGGTCCTGCCGGCAATTTCGGATCTGGTGAATCCGAATACCTCCTCGAAGGCGTTGTTGACCTCCACCACCGTGTTGTCCGATGCCCGGCAGAGAACCATGGAGACCGGGTTGAACATGAACAGCCGGTTGAAGAGCTCCAGGGCGGACTGCTGCTCAGAGACATCGGTCTGGATCGTAATCAGGCAGGGTTTTCTATTCCAGACTCCCTTCCAGAGCCGGGAAACCACGGTAAGCTCCCCGCCATCCTTCTTCATCAGGGCTACAGGCTGTGACTCCTGGACAGAAAGGGAGTCAGCTGCATAAGCCTGCTTTAATCTCTCCCTCATATCCGGGCTGGCAAGGGCAAGCATCGATCTTCCCGTAAGCTCACCCTCGGAATAGCCGAGACGCAGCGCTGCCGCTGAATTGGCGTAGACGATGTGCTGCTGCATGTCGCTGACTATGACCATGTCTCCGATCTGCTCGAAGATGGAGCGGTAGTTCTGCTCGCTCTTCTGAATTTCGAGCTGGCTTTGATAGCGTTCGTAGACGGCGCTGATCAGGCCGGCAACAGCCTGCAGCAGCTCCATCTCACCTGCTGACCAGTCCCGCCTGCAGGTGCACTCATCAAAACCGACAAACCCGACCAGAGAGCCTTCGACGAACAGCGGGTAGACGAGTATGGAGATAATTCCCTGCGGCTGCAGGATATCCTGGATTTCTTGCGACAGCTCCCCGATGTCGGCGGCGCGTACTCTTCCCTGCTCGAGCAGCAGCTCCTCCCAGACGCGGATGAGTTCGTAGGGGATCTCCTGCAGGACGTCAATCTGGGGCTCAACTCCATCCGCACACCACTCGAAGGTATTGGAAGTCGTAAGCCGGTCCGGGCTGTCCTCAAAGATATAGATCCTGCTCACCCCGGTATGGATGCCGACGCGCTTCAGGGCAAGCTGGATCTGCTCGTGAAACTCACCGGGACGGGTGAAGCTCAGTGCGATATCGGAGAGCAGTTTCAGCCGGGAGGAGGCGCGTTCACCCCCTGCCTCCTGGTCACGCTCACAGTTCATAGGATGGTCCTTCTCAGCTGCCCCTGCAGACAGGCTGAATGTCAGAGCTGCATCGTCAGATAGACATGCTCGGTAGGATTAACGAATCCCTTTTTCTTGAAGAAGGCTATTGCGGGAGCATTGTCCGCCTGGGTATCAACCATAAGCATCCTGACCCCCTGCTCCTCCATCATGCTCCTGAAGCGGTCAAAGAGCAGGCTTCCGACCTTCATTCTGGAGAATCGCGGGTCTACCCCCAGCCATACCAGGTGCCCGTAGTTCCAGGCGGTTCTGGCCTTCTCGATGGTCGTCCCGATCGCAAAACCGACGACAGTCCCGCCGCTGTCGGCGACAAGGAGGTGCTCAGAATCCTGGTTGAAATAGGTGGTTACCTCGTAAGCGTCCCATGTGCGGTAGAGGTTGGAGTAGTCCTGTGAGGTAAAGACCCGCTCCCCCAGGTGAAAAATTGCCGGCAGGTCATCAATCGAAGCCTGCCTGATAATAACTTCTGCCGTCTCTTCGCCCATTGTCAGCCTCCGCCCTTTCCTGCAGAATACTACAGCACGAGGGGCTTGGCAAAGGGTTTCACGGGTCAGGGAAGCTGATTTTGCAAAGGCTTGACTCTCAAGGCTACCAGAGAGTTACCTGCTGCCAGGAGCGCAGCAAGGGTGAAGAGCAGCTCTATCCCGAACAACTCCCAGATAATACCGCCGCTGAGCGCTATGAACACGCTGACGAGGTGATCAATGGAGATCCCGGTAGTCAGCGTTGCGGTCATCTCGTCCTTGGAATCGCTGATCGATTTGACGTAGACGCTTGCCGCCATGCTTGCGTGCGAGATGATGCCGTCAAGAACAAACACTATGAGAATGGCAGTATATGCTCCCTGCTGGGGCAGCACCCAATGGGCAAACCCATAGACGATACAGACGAAGAAGAGAATGACGGTATCTCCGACCATAACCGCTTTATACCCGACCTTATCTATGATCCTGCCGATCAGGGGAGAGGCGAGAATACTGAGCATCGCGGTAACTCCGAGCAGCGTAGCAATTACCGCGGGAGATGCGCCGTAGTAGAGGATGAGCACGTAGGGTCCAAAGGTGAGAAACACCTGCTTTCGCGCGCCGTAAAAGTTCTGCAGAACGTAATAGAGACGGTACTTCCTGCGGAAGTAGAGCCGCTGACGCTGCACGTGCCCGCCTTCGTTGCGGATAAGGAATGAGATAAGAATGGTTCCCGATACAAGCAGGATGACGATCAGAAAGGTGGTAATATACCCCGAAGCCTCACTGGCCGAGGCAAGGAAGATGAACGGGACGATAAAGAATCCGGCAACCTGCCCGATGCTTTTCACGCCCTGCAGCACGCCGAGCGCTGTTCCCTCCTGACCGCCGCGGGCGGAATGGACGGCCAGCGACTGTTCGACCGGCATCAGGATATGCTGCCCGGCGCTGTAGAGGGTGAGGAAGATAATGACGGGTACCAGGTGTACACCGACAATGACAAAACCGACGAGCCCCGCCAAGGCTACCGAAAACCCGATGCGCAGGATGTGGTTGTCCTGCATCCGCCAGAAGAGGGCAAGAATAAGAAAAAGAAGAAGCCCCGGCAGCTCGCGGAAGAATTCAACAACCCCCCGCCCCGATTTTGAAACCAGCAGGCTCTCGGCAAGATAGTTGTCCAGCACTCCCCTGAAAAGCGCACCGGCAACGGAGAAGAAGAGAATTGCAGAGAGAAAGATCAGGTAGTTTTTTTTGGGGTTGAAAGGGCTCATGACAGTTCACATCCTTACACTTGTCAGCTGCAGACTCAGAGGCATATCCTGCCATCGGCCGTGAGAGAGAATTCTAAGATTCCTGCATCCGCATGCTGCCGCCAGCTGAACCGAGCGGGCGTACCAGCAGTCAAGATGCTGCACCGCATGGGCATCGGAGGAGAGAACCAGCGGTATATCCAGCTCGACGCACCGCCTGAGCATGAATTCATCAGGGTAGGGTGCATCGGTATATCCCCGGGCTATAGCCCCGGTGTTGATCTCCACTGCGGCGCCGCTTTCCCGCACCGCTGAAAGAAACTCAGAGGCGAGTTCCTGATACCAGCGCTCCCTGCTGTCAAAGTACCGCCCTCCGCGGTTGTGTTTTTCCAGGAGGGTGCAGTGGCCGATAATATCAACGGAATGCTCCCGTACCATCCGCATTTGAAGCTGGAAGTAGTGAGCTGCCATCCTTCTGATATCACCGGCAAAGAGATCGGCAAGGAGGGCAGAGAACTCCTCCGGGGGACCGTCAACGCTCAGATAGGTACCCGAAGGCGGATGAAACATGCAGTGAACAGATCCGATAAGATAATCGAGCCTGTCCCGGTACTCGCTCCCCGCAAGTTCACGGTTTACCTCAAGATAGTCAGCCTCAATGCCGGCATACACCTCAATCTGTGATGCGTATGCGCTTTTCAGCCGCTCTATCTCGGCAAAGTAGAACGGCATATCATCTCTGGACATCCGCCAGTCGTCATCCTGCACGGCAAGCGGGGGATGTCCGGAGAAACCGAGCGCGGAAAACCCTTTGCTCACTGCCTCCCGAACATACTCCTCGAGAGTCCCGATCCCGTCATCGAGACAGCTGTGCGTGTGATAGTTTACCGGATACAGCGAGGTGACTGATTGATCCATTGCCTGAGCATACTCGAAAGCTCACACCTTGTCACGCCGGGCTCTCACCCGCACCCTGATTTTCATAGGCATGCAGCTACCAGTCGAGCAGCTTCCGCTCTCCCTCGATCGCCTTTATCGCTGATATCTCCTGCGTTACCTCAAGAACCCCGCGATACACCTCATCGGCGTCAAAGATCGGAAAGTAGCGGATGTAGATGAGCTTCTCTCCCATCTGCAGCCAGAAGTCGGCGCTCGTCTTCTCCCGCTTCCTGAAACTTTCCACGATCTTCTCGACCACATGGACGCTCTTCGGCGGATGGCAGTTCTGAACGGAGCGCCCGATAATCCCCGGGCTCCGGGGAAAGTGACGTTCCTTGCCCGCGCTGAAGTACCGGACCTTGTCATGTTCATCGACATACGTGATGTCAAGCGGCAGGTGAGTGAGCATAAGGTTAATCTGCTGTACGGTCAGTTCGCCCACTTCTAGGCTTATCAGTTCTTCAGCTGCCTCAGCTGCAGTCTCCGCCTGCTGCGTACCGCCCTCCCCGGGTACGGTAAAATCGACGGCTTCCTGATTCCTGGCCATGATGATGTCTGAATCCCAGAGGTTCCCGGGTTTGATCCAGGCGTACCCGATGGAAGCCTCCCCCCTGCGGATCTTCGCCCAGACAGTCTCGGGAAGCTTTCGCTGTGCGGTGGGGAAGAGGATTTTCTCCTCCATGAAAATCATCCGCTTCATCGCCGCTGAAAGCTCCCTGAGAGACTTCTTCAGCTCCTTGTACTGTTTTTCCTGAAGCAGACGGTCGGCTCTCTTCAACGCTGCCCGAATCTCGTCATGCTTGCCCCACATGACCTTCGAAGGTCCGGAAAACCCGACATCCTCAAGGTAGGGAAACAGCTGGTTCTCCTTGCGCTGGTAGTGAATTTCCACCTTCTTCAGCTGTTCGAACAGCTGCTCCAGCTCCGCCGCTTCAGAACTTCTCACCGCTGACTTCAGCGCCCCCTTAACCAGCCTGAGAATCTTTTTCAGTTCCCGGTTCTCCTCCCGGTAGGTATCCACCGGGTGGCCGGGAAGCACCTTGGTTCCCGGCTGGCTCTTCAGGGCTGTCTCAAAGACCGAAACATGAACTTCACACAGCTTCTGGATATGCTCAACCGGTACTCCCTCGCTGATCAGCTCCTGCTCCATGGATGCGATCTCTTCGGGACTGACATCCCGGATCAGCCGGTCAAACCGCTTCTTAACTTTTTTGACATCCGCCTCATCGTGCAGATCATCGATAATCTCTCTCAGAGCCTTCTTTCGCTGCGGGTCGTTCTGGATCATTTCACTCATTGCCTGCTCCTCCGTATCTTATGACAATCTAACGCCGACTGTGCCCAGGGGTATGTAACATCTGTTACCGGAGGAGGAAAGCTCTTGAAGCGGGAAGCGCTATGCCTGCTGCCGTTCCTGCAGCAGCAGCTGTTTTATCATGAGTGCAGACCACACCAGGGAAATACCGAGAATCGTGTGAAAGAGACCTGCGATGTGGTTGAGTCCTGCCATATCAGACCCGAGGACCTGCAGTACCCCGCGCACCAGCATCGCTGCCAGCGTACCGCCGAGACCGATGTTGTAGAGGGTAAACCAGACGGTGAAACGGCGGTGGTGCGAGAATGTGAACAGCCTGTCTGCCGCAAGGAGGATCAGGCAGAACAGCGCCCCGAGCAGCAGGGCATGGGCGTGCATGACCGAGAGCATGGTATAGCGGTCAAACCCGTGAAACTTGGTGAACTCACGGTAGAAAACACCAAAAACGAGACCTATTACCGTATAAACGAGCAGAGCGCTGGACAGTTTCTTCACATTGCCTCCTGATGCTGGGATCACCAAAGATACGCTATGGATACCGTTGGGGTAAACGCCCCGACAGGCGAGCCTGGTATGTAGACAGCCGCGAGAGAGAACTCCAGCAGGCTCTCGGCGAAGAACAGGGAATACCCTGCACCGATACCGGCCCCAGCATGATAGGAGAGGAGCATGCCCTCCTGCTCAATCCGTTCGCTGACTGCAAGACCGTTGTAGTGCAGCTGAAAGAAGAGCCTCTGGCGCTCCCTTCCCGGGTACCAGCGCACCCCGATATCGAAGGGGATGAGCGTGAGGATTTTGTTCTCCCCCGTCTGCACATCGTAGACGTCACTGAGTCCCGCTATGCCGATCGGACCGAGATACGCGTGAAAGCCTGCCCGAGTCAGAGGCAGGTAAAGCGCCTCTGCCCCCGCGTGGACAAGGCGAATGCCGTAGTCAAAGGAGAGCGGACGCACCGGCAGGCGCAGACCAGCTCCGAAATACAGTCCCTGCCGTCCGGACTGCTCCTCAACGAAAGCTTCCTCCTCCGCAGCAACAGGCTCTGCTGCGGTATCTTCTTCAGGAGTCACTTCCTCCGCAGCAACGGGCTCTGCTGCGGTATCTTCTTCGGGAATCATTTCCTCCGCAGCAACGGGAATCAGTATACACAGGAGCAGCACCGCGGTCAGCAGTCTCATTCTCATCAATCAGTTCCCCATACGTAAAATTTGCCGGTCTTCTGTTTGCCGATCATGCATGTACAGATCCGCAGTCGATACCCGGCTGTCTCCACAGTATAAGGTCTATGATACAGGGAGTCAATTGCACGCCGTTCTCAGCGCTTCATTGACTGTCCACAGCCTCCGCCGATACAATGCCGGGGTGGGAGGGGAGGGAATGGTGATCATGGTTGAAGGAAGCAGTCGAGCTGGGCGAAGGGGGATAGCGGCTCTCTTTCTGCTCTTAGCCGCGGCAGTGCAGCCGCTTTCAGCCTTTCAGACAGTGCTTACCGCCTGCAGCGGGGAAATGAATGTCCAGGAAGTCCTGCTGGATATAACCTGCCGCAGCGGGTTTCCCCTTCTGCTTGAACTGCAGCTAACAGAAGTCCCGCCCGAGTGCTCCGTCCTCGTCTGTGAATCAGGCCAGACCCGCAGTGAAGCGATCCTGCCCCTGCAGGAGGATACGCTACTGCTCTACACCCCCGCCTACACTCCGGGAAGGGAAGATATAACGGTGATGCTCCTGGGAGAGAACGGAGAGGCACTCTTTCAGGGAGGCTTCGAGTTCGGTTCGGCAGAGTTTGTCTGGGGTCGGGATAATTTCAGCTACTCAAATATCGAAAACCCCCGCTGGGGCATCACTCCCTACTCCCGGCTGCTCTCGAGCTGGGCGGAGGAACGCTTCGGCCCGCTGGAACCTGCACAGCACATCCTGCTTCTCGACAACGCCTACCGGCTTTTCAGCGGCAGAATCGGGCGCTGCTACGCATTCACCGGCACTCAGGCGCTCTACCTTGCCCGACCCGAACTCCTCCCCTCCCCCTACGGGTCCCTCTACGAAGTCCAGGAAACAGACACCGCTTTTCAGAGAGACATGAACCTGCTTCAGAACGATATGATGTTCAACCGTTTCGTCGTAACGGGACAGCCGCTGCCCCTCACCCAGACGAATGCGGAATTGCACCTGGAGTTTGACCGCATCAGATCCGCTATCGCTTTGGGGGCCCCGGCTGTCATGGGGTACCTTGCCCCTGAGCGCCACCACTCCCTTCTTGTCTACGGATACCTCTCTGATCCGCACCGTGAAAGAGCCTCACTCATTACTGCCAACAACTGGGGCACGGGTCACGATGAAAACCGCGCAAGTGATGCTGCAGTGGAGATCAGCATCCGCTTTGACGGCGGGGAGAGCCAGCGCATCAGGTGGGTATCACCGCCCAACCGGGCCTACAGCTTTGCCGCGAGCCTGTTCACCGTGGAGGTTCCTCTCACTCCCGCCTACGACAGAAAAGCTCTGGATGTTCTGCTGGAGACGGGAGAGGAACAGCTGCTTGCAGAAGGAGGGGTACTGATCATAGCGGAGGAGTGCTCCGAGCTATATCTCATTGACAGCGAAGCAAGAAAAGCGGGAAGCAGAAACCAGTCTCTATTCCAGGAGATACCGGGAAGTACCGTCAGGACGGTCGATAATGTCCGTATCATCCGGCTAGCCGATTCAGCCGCAGTCGAACTGTACGCCCGTTCGACTGCGTCAAAGAGCAGCGAAGCAAGTGCAGTTTTCATCCTGTACCGGACCGGTTTCCCTGAAGACCCGCGGCTTGCCGCCGAGATCTTCGCAGGCGAAGACTTCTCTCCTGAGGGTGTGTTTGAAGCGTATATCAGCAGCGAGGGGATAACTCCCGCAGAAGACCCGCCTGCAGCCTCCCCGTAGGAATGCTACTTGAGGCGGGTGTTTCGTTCGGAAAAGGAGAAGGTGATTCGGTCGATAATGATCGCAAGAAATACGATGGTCATACCTGCCTCGAAGCCGCGTCCGACCTCGATACGGTTGATTGCCAGCAGAACCTCCATTCCGAGCCCCTTCGCACCGATCATGGATCCGATAACGATCATGGCAAGAGCCATCATGGTGGTCTGGTTGATCCCGACCATGATTGACGGTTTTGCCAGCGGGAGCTGAACATCAAAGAGCACCTGGCGCCGGGTTGCCCCGAAAGCGCGTGAAGCCTCAACGGCCTCTTTATCCACGGTCCTGATGCCGACATTTGTGAGCCGGATAACAGGCGGCACAGCGTAGATGATGGTAGCAAACATGGCCGGCACCTTTCCCATGCCGAAAAACATCAGGGCAGGTATGAGGTAGACAAAACTCGGCATGGTCTGCATAGCGTCAAGAATAGGCTTGAGGATCGACTCCGCCCGGTCACTGCGGGCCATGAGGATTCCGAGGGGTATGCCGATGATCAGTGAGAAGAAGACCGAGGCTATAACCAGGCTCAGTGTGAGCATGGCCATCTCCCAATAGCCGAAAGCCCCGATGAGATAGAGCATAATCATGAAGGTCAGTCCGGTCCGCCACCTGCCGATCAGCTTCCATCCGGCTATGCCGGCCAGCGGTATCCAGATAAACCAGGGTATAAAGAGGAATATCCCCTCAAAGGCCTGGACAACCCGCAGGATGATCTGTCCGATAACGTCAAAGAATCCGTCAAGGTTGGTCAGGAGCCAGCTCATTGCCTGGTCGATCCACCGGGCCATGGGAATTCTTACCAGATCGGGAAACTCATACATCAGCCGCCTCCTCATCATCTTCTGCCGTCATCGGTGAGATATTCTCGAATATCCGGTCGGTAGTCACTACTCCCTGCAGGCGGTTCTTCTCATCCACTACCGGAATCGGGTAGTGGGTCTGGGTCGCGATGGGAAAGAGTTCCTCGAGTACTGTATCGACGGGAACACTGGTAACCGGCAGGATGGATCGTGAGGGGATGTTCCGCTCAGGATTGTCGCTTTTCAGCAGTCTCTCCAGCTGTTCAACCCCGATAATGCCCAGCAGCTGGTGCGATTTGTTCACGACAAAAGCGCTGCGCCGTTTGCTCGACTTCAGCAGCGTCATGGCCGTCTTTGGCCCTTCCCAGGCGTAGAGCAGTTCCTTGGCCGGCTCCATGATGGTTCCGGCGGTCAGCACCTTTGCCGGGGATGCATCCCGGACGAACTCCTGAACGTAGGAATCGGCCGGGTGAGAGACGATATCCTCCGGAGTACCGATCTGGACGACCTCCCCGTTGCGCAGGATAGCGATCCTGTCCCCGAGCTTCAGGGCTTCGTGCAGGTCATGGGTAACAAAGATGATCGTCTTCTGCAGGGTATCCTGCAGTTCCACAAGCTCATCCTGCATCTGCCGCCTGATAAGCGGATCGAGTCCGCTGAACGGTTCATCCATCAGCAGGATCTCCGGATCGTTGGAGAGAGCGCGGGCTAAACCCACCCGCTGCTGCATGCCGCCGCTCAAGGATCCGGGGTAGTAGTCCTCCCATCCTTTCAGGCCGACTGTCTCGAGCGTCCGCATCGCCTTCGCATACCGCTCACCCTTGGCAATCCCCTTGATCTTGAGTCCGTAGGCGGCGTTATCAAGGACGGTCAGGTGAGGAAGCAGGCCGTAGTGCTGAAAGACCATGCCGAAGTTCTTTCTCCTGAACTG
>CAYSRK010000115.1:0-2011 GCA_964433385.1 uncultured Spirochaetales bacterium | reverse complement strand
AAAAGAACCCTCTTCACTGCCTCCTGGTTCCTCCGGCATCTGCTCCGGGGAATTCTGCAGCTCCTCCCGGCGGGGATACTGCGGTTTGAACTCGACATGCTCAGCTACAAGAACAGCCCGCTCCCGGGCGTTGTCTTCCTGGTCCTTCCACCGTTCCTGCTTCAGACGGCCGACAACCCGCACTCCGCGGCCTTTTTTCAGGTATTCCGCGCAGCTTTCAGCCACTTTTCCCCAGGTTTCCACGGTAAAGAAGGATACCTCCTGCTGGTTTTCCTCACCGACTTTGTAGTAACGGTTGTTTGCAATGGTGAACTTGCACACCAGCTTGCCGCTCGGGGTTGTCTGGGCGGACGGGTCCTTCGTCAGATTTCCTTCGACGATAACTGAATTCAAATTGTTCATGTTCTCTCTCCTTCAAGATAATGTCTCTCCAGCTGATTAGCTGAAGGATTGCCTTCGACTGGCGAAGGTTCATCTTAATAGACGGGAAACATGACTGTTTTTGTTCAACCCTGGCAAATAATCAGCATGGACAGCGATACAGGCAGCCGCCCAGCCGGGTTTTCTTACTGGCCTATGTGCTGGTTCCCTCCCCGGTTTCCGCTCATCCCGCGGATTGGTAAAAGGACGAATCTTCCTCCCGTCTGAATCCGGCTCTGTCTGTGCCGGGGCGGCAGAGATGTGGTATGATGGAGACAGTAGAGCACGAATGCGGAGGAAGCAGAATGCATGATGTAACAGTAGTCTCTCTCGGCGGATCGATCATTTCACCCGATGCTGTAGATACCGGTTTTATTACCGGATTCAGGGAGGTCGTCACAGAATTCCTCTCTCAGGCTCCCCAGCGGAAGCTGATCATCGTTACCGGAGGGGGCGCACCAGCCCGTGTCTATCAGACAGCCTGCCGCGCTATCGTCGGCGAACCTGAGGCGGATCACCTCGACTGGATAGGAATAGCCGCCACCCGGCTCAACGGTGAGCTTATCAGGGCCGTCTTCTCCGGTCTCTGCCGTGATCCGCTGGTTACCGATCCGACAGCCGATATTGCCTTTGCCGGTCAGGTGCTTGTTGCCGCCGGATGGAAACCGGGATTCTCCTCCGATAACGATGCTGTTGTCCTGGCAGAGCGCTTCAAGGCGGATCGGGTGATTAATCTGTCAAACATAAAAAAAGTGTACACCGCTGACCCGAAGAAAGATCCGGATGCGCAGCCCCTCGACCATATCGGATGGGCAAAATTCCGGGAGATGGTCGGAGATACCTGGACCCCCGGTGCAAATCTTCCCTTCGATCCGATAGCTGCTAAACGGGCTTCAGAGCTGAAGCTTCAGGTAATTGCTGCCGGCGGGAGGGACCTTGAGAACTTCAGGTGCATTCTCGAAGGTAAGCCCTTTGAGGGGACCACAATCGGTCCTGAATGGCAGCAGGCCTAACCGCTCCCGCCTGAGCTCAAAGAAAACCTGTTTCCCAGTGCCAGACTGGGTCGGCGTATTCCCGGGGGAAGGGGTTGATCCGGCTGAAATCGGGAAGCCATTCCGTCTCCCCGACAGCAGTTTCCTCCTGGATGTAGCCGTTCTCAATTGTGCAGCTGTCAAGCAGTTCGAGGATCCGCCGGTAGGTCGTCGACTCTCGCTTTCTGCTTGAGGTGTTCCTGCTTTCTCCCTGTTCACGGTCCTTCTCTGTATCGATGTACTGCACCATCAGCGACAGCAGAGCTTTTTCTTTCAGGTGTTCGGCAAACCACAGGATTACCTCCCTCGCTGCCTGTACGGCACCCGGCATGACAAGACAGCGTACGATGCACCCCGAGAGCATCCGCCCCATCTCATCGAATACAGAAGGACGTGCAGCAGCCATAGCCTCAACGGCCGCGGTAGCCGCCTGGGGGTAGCCTTCAAAACCGGCGAAATAAGGTCTATTGCCCGGGCGTTGTCCTGTGTACCCGAGAGTCTTCAGGTCAGCGAGGAATATATCGACAGCAGGCATGAGCGCCTGCAGGCCGACGGGAGAC
>CAYSRK010000114.1:0-5281 GCA_964433385.1 uncultured Spirochaetales bacterium | reverse complement strand
TGGCGATCATGACCCTGCTGGCTGCCAGCATAATCTCCCCGCCTTTGATCATCAGGAGCTTCAAGGGCGGACCGGGGTACAAGGAAGCACTCTCGGGACCGCAGGAGAATGCGCACTCGATTGAGCTGGAGTTTCCCAGTTTCCGTGCAGCCGAGTTCATGCGCAGGTCCCTCGCCGACGGATTCAGGGAGGAGGGTTTTTTCATCCACCGCCTCGACAGCGACCGGCTGGTCTACCAGGTACGGCAGGATATGGTGGTCTTTACTCTTATCCAGGAGAACACCACGCTGGAGATCCAGACTCCGGCGGAGCACGAACCGTATGTACGGCTGATGACGATGGAGAAACTGCTTGAATTCAAGGACTTTCTCGCCGGTCTTGAGAGCATGAAGAGTCCTGATATGATGGGAGCTGAACTGATGAAGGGAATTTTTTCCCTGGAGAACTAACGTATGCACCGTCTGGTCATGCTCCTCCTGCTTGCCGATATTGCCCTTATTGTGTTCGGCCGCTTCAGCGCTGCTGCAGCCTGGCTCTACTATCTTCTGGTTGTACTGCTGGCTGTGCTTGCCTTCCTCTACTACCTCACCGCCTTCCACATAAACCGCCGTCAGTGGGCCCGGGCAGCCGGTGAGGCTGATGTGCAGATACTGACTGCCGCGTCACATATTGAAGGGGACGCTGCTGCAGAGGGCAGCTGGGGATTTCTCGGGAGGGCAGGCTCCCGCTTCGCATTTATAGCCCGGAGCGGAGGAAACATAACGGAGGTCGTCTCATTTGCCCTCTCTTCAGTCGTTTCAGTGGAAGAGGAGCGGTCAGCTGCGCATTCTCTCCTCCGCTTCAGACTTGCTGACGGCAGAACTGTCCAGTTTTCCCTGCGTAACCGCCGGGGCAGCGTGCGCGAGGCGGTCATCGCCGAGCTCGGGCAGATGGAGTCTTTCTTATCTGATCAGAAGGAATAGACTCCAAAGAGAAGCTGTTTGAGCGCTACCGGTTCCAGGAGGGTGAGGGTGATGGTCTCACGGCCGATCATGTCTGAAAGATCAGCATCGAGGTTGGTGATTTCCAGCGACAGTTCGCTGATCAGACTGTTTGATGCTTCACTTTTGTCCAGCTCTCCGAACCCGTGAACGTCAATATTGCCCAATTCATTGAAGAGAATACCCGCCAGTTCAAGTTCACCGCCTCTAGCTGTAGCCCGTACGACGCCGTCACTCTCAATTTTACCTGACTCATCCCACTCGAGTCCGAGAATTTTCAGGGTCTTCTCAGCTACCCGGGAGAACTGCTGCGGGTTTATCATGACCGAACTGCTGGATACTTTCTCAATGAAGGTCCGGGTTATCGGTATGTCGGGCAGCAGCGCTGATGAGAGAAACGCTATCTCGAAACCGCTGACAGGCGCTTCACGGGTATTCAGTGAGCTGAGAAAGACGGGCAGCAGCGTGCTGCCGATGCGGGTGAGTGAAAACTCGCCGAGTTTGACAATGAAGGTCTGTTCTTCCTGGAGGAATTCTTCGATACTGCCGCTTCGCATCTGTGATATGTTTGAGGCGGTTATGCGCCCCTGAAAATCGAGGGTGATGTACTCAGCCCTCGAGGAGAATATCCCGGTTTCCTGCGCGGTAAAAGAGGGCTGCAGGAGAGACACCTCCCCCCGGCGGATCGTCTGCTCTCCGACAAGAAACGAGAGTGCGTCGTAGAGGGAAAACTTAAGCTGAGCCGCACGGGCGGTAAACGTTCCTGCCGGGCGGATGCTGTCCTGCAGGTAGAGGGGGGTGCTGATATCGGTAATTGAGGCCCGGCGCTCGAACAGATCAATTGAGAGTGACCCGAAAGAAAGCCCGGGCAGCCCGATTTGCTGAATCTGCTCCCGCAACGCCGCCTCTATCCTGTTTGAAGCCGTGTATTTAACTCCGAGCTGGAGAATTACTGCCGCACCCACTGCTGCTGCAAAGATTATGATTAAGGTTTTACGTATCTTCATTCTGCATCCGTTTTCCTGGTAGTACGCAAGCAGCGTCCCTGCGAACAGAACCTCTCCCTGGGCTTTCTGGTTACACGCGAGCGCCGATCTTCTGAAAAACACCCGGTCTATTCAGCCTTGCCTGATTGTCTCCAGTCCCATTCTACCGCAATAGACCGGCAGGGTAAACGGGCGACAGTCCCCCCTCGGAAACTGAGCGGCCGACTCCCCGAAACTGGGAATTGTGCCGGGAGCGGATGGGGCCTATCCTGATGCTGTCAATCCTGCAGCAGCATGCGACTAGATGAAGGAACTACGGGGCGGACAAAACGGCGAATGCAGGAGATACCGGAAAAAGGAGGTTAAACAGAATGACTGGCACAAAACTGTCTGCTGTGCTCTTCGTGCTGCTGCTGGCCGGAGGGCTTGCGGCGGCAGAGGAGAGATCGGATCTGGTTACGCTGGGGGTGTTTGTCGACCTCGGCTCCCTTGAGTCGATCGTACCGGACCGTATGTTCATGAGGGCAGGCGCTTCGGTCGAGGTGAGCGGGGTTTTTACCCTGGACCTGCCGGTTACCGCAGCGTCATATCGGGCAGGAGAGGGTGAAGAATCCTACACTCTGCTGGATATCGGGATGCTGCTGAAGTACTACCCCGGAGGCGGCGCCTTCTGGGGCGGAATCACCCTGTTTCAGGGAGTCGGATTCATCGGGGAGAGCGTGCCCGAGGAAGAGTATCACTACATGGCTGAGACGGCTTTCGGGTTTACGCTCTCCCTTCCCTCCGGCGTGTTCTTTGAACCATCGCTGCTTATTCGGGATCCGCTCGGCACCTTCAGGGATTCGTTGGGCTACATTCAGGCGTATGTTCCGACGTACGGCAATTACCGGCTGTGCCTGACAGCAGGATGGAAGCCGCAGTCAAGGAGGGACGGAACGCGGTAAAGACAGGGTATCCTCAACAAGCGTTGCTTAGAAGGATAGGCAGAGACTCTCCCGTGCCGCAGAAAGATAAGAGTACCAAGGAGAGAGGTTTATGCGCAGTACACAGATAAGAGAATGGGGCAGGCGGGCTTTGGGGCTGCTGCTTGCAGTATCGGTTGCCGGATGCTCGCTGGTCGGCGCTCCGCAGCCGCAGGCGGTGACTGACACCATGAAGGAAGGAGTCAGAACCGTTATTGATGAACAGTGGGAATCAATCGCACCCTACCTCGAGCTCGATGGAGAAGTGGAAAACCTGATGAGCAGAAACAGCGGAGCATTAAGCCCCGAGCAGGTAGTCTCCGGACTGTTGGCTGAGGAGAGAGGTGAGGAGGTTGCGGCTTTCGCCTATGCGGCTGCAGTCTCAGGTGATGCCGATGCAGCCCTGGCCGAAGCGAAGAACATTCTGCCCGAAGAGGTATATGAGGAGCTGATTGCCGCAGCTGATGCCGTGCGGCAGGATGCTGCCCGGTTAGTTGCCGAGGAGGCGCGGGCTCTTAAGGATGAGGACCGGGCGGAGTTCATGCGTGATGTGCAGCAGCTGGTCTCGCGCAGCGTGGTCCTTCTGACTGCAGCTGCAGTATACGCCTTTATGCCCCGTTTCATGATTTACGGCAAGATATCGGCTGCAGCGGCGGTCAGTGTCGCAGCCGGTGCGCTTGCGGTAACGGTCATGTCGATCTGGCGCTACTACAAATTCGGCGGCGATACGATGAAGACCTTTGACGAGTGGCTGAAAGATGTGGCTGTGGAGCCGAAGACAAGCTATGCCATAGCTACTTCAGTGATCTCCATGGCAACTTCCATGGAGCTCAATGCGGTAACCACCGGAATTATTCTGGGGGTGTTCGCCATGTATCAGGCAGTTGATGCGCTCAGAGCAATGGTAGAGAGGTATGAACTCTGAATACGCGCGGCAGCTGAGATGTTCTTATGAAATGCAGGCGCCCCCTGCTGCGGGGGGCCTGCATTTGCTTGGTGAGGTGCGTATGATTCCTACCGCTGTAATATCAGCTCGCAGCGCTCTGCGGTCTCTGCTTGAAGAGGCGGTTCAGAACAACCTTGTTGCTGAACTTGTCTGCTCATCGGAAGGATGTGAGACCTTTGCCTCCTCCGCTGTTCACAGCCGAGTCCGCCTTGTGGTCCTTGATGCAGCAGTCGCCGGCCAGAGAGCTCTTGCCGATATTCTTCAGCCCCTGCTGCTCTTTCCGGGCGTGAAGATACTTATGCTCTCCATTGCCCCATACGAGGAACAGCTGTCTTCCGCTGTCTCTCACAGGTCAGTCATGACGGTCCGTCTGTGCTCAGACAGGATAATGCCCGGCGAGGCGGCTGTGCTCATCGAACGGGCCCTGTCTGACCTCGTGTTCCGGTTTTCCGGGCGGGAGCGGGAAGTTCTTGCCCTCCTGAGCGAGGGTAAGGGGTACCGTGAGATTGCCGAACTGCTCAATATTGCATTTGATACGGTCAGGAGCTATCGAAAGAATGTGATGCGCAAGGTCGGTTCGTACAATCTCGCCTGCCTTACCCGGGCGGCAATCGCTTCGGGTGTATGCCGTATCCGGTTTTATGAGCAAGGAATTTATCAGGCCTTCGCTGCGGATCATACTTGAAAAATTGACCGGCATGCTTCAGGATAGAGGCAGGTGAGGGCGGCCGAAGAGCCGGAAATACCTCTGCCGCAGCGAGGAGCAGCCGATGAGCAGATACGACAGCGAGGAGTTTTCCCAGCGCATTCTCAACCGTTTTCTCACATACGTAAAGATCGATACACAGTCAGACCGCCACAGGACGCAGCAGCCGACCACCCCTGGCCAGTGGGATCTGCTCCGTCTTCTTACGCGGGAGCTTGAAGAACTTGGAATCGAGGATATCGACCTCGACGATAAGGGGTATCTCATCGCCCGGATCCCGTCAAATTTGGGGGAGGGCGTATCGGTACCGGTGATCGGGTTTATGGCGCACGTCGATACCGCCGGAGATATGAGCGGTCGTAATGTCACCCCTCAGGTTATAGAACGGTATGACGGTGGTGATATTCCTCTCGGTGATTCGTGGGTGCTCTCCCCTGCGGAAAATCCCCAGCTGCTCTCCTATGTCGGGCAGACGCTGATTACGACTGACGGTACCACCCTTCTTGGAGCTGATGACAAGGCGGGTATCGCCGAAATCATGACTGCCGCAGAGTACCTTATGCAGCACCCCGAAATAAGCCGCGGAACGGTTGAACTGATTTTCACCACTGACGAGGAGACGGGAACCGGTATGGATGAGTTCCCGTATGAGAAGCTCCGCTCCCGCTGCTGCTATACGCTTGACGGCGGTCACCGGGGTG
>CAYSRK010000113.1:0-5570 GCA_964433385.1 uncultured Spirochaetales bacterium | reverse complement strand
TCACCGCCCCGTTGACTACTTCCCGGTACTTGTCGATCAGCTGCTGCTCGTCGGCAAGTTCCTGAAGGACCGAGAGAATCTCGTCGTCAACCGGCAGAGCCGCATAGGAGTAGGAAAGCCCCCCTGCCATGGGTATCCGGCAGGCAAGAACCCGCTCCTCGCTGAGAAAACCCGGTGTTCTGAGGGAGAGCAGCTCCCTGCTCTTTAATGTTCCGTATGATGCGGTATCGGTAAGATTGGTATAGCGAAGCGCCATGGCGATCTCCTGCCCTGCTGTATCGTGAAGATGCTGTCTCTCAGCCCTCAACCTCTGGAATCCGCTTCCTGAAGCTCTGTATGAGGTCCTCTTTCGTCATCCCTTCTCTGAGGATGACGAATATCGTATCGTCTCCTGCAACCGTTCCGAGTATCTCGGGCAGGGAGAGTACATCGAGTGCGAGAGCTACGCTGTCGGCATGGCCCTGCCTGGTCTTGATCACCCCGATATTCCCGCTGAACTCGATGGAGAGTACGCCCCTGCGGACATCCTGAATATAGCTTTTTTCAGATTCTGATATCAAGTCATTGTCGGGCAGCGCATAGTAGTAGCCGGACCACCCGTCGGAGATCTTGCCGACCTTCAGCATCTTGAGGTCCCGTGAAAGGGTGGCCTGGGTGACGTGAAACCCCTCGTTCATAAGCAGCTCAAGGAGCATCTCCTGGCTGTCTATGTGGTGGATCTGAATCAGCTCCTTGATCTTTGTCAGACGGTTCTGCCGCTCTTTCATCCTGTTCTCCGTGATGAATATTTATACGCATCCAGCCTCAGGCATTGTGCACGCTGTTATCCAGCTTTCCGGACACAGTCACCCTGATAGAGCCGCTATTACGGCTGTCACATGGTGCAGACCGTACCGTTATAGGGGCATTCTGCACAGTTCGAACAGTTCAGATGAAAGCCCGCGTACATAGGTTTTGTATAAACATACATCAAGCTCATGAATATTTCAAGCAAATCTCCCCTTGCCCCGCACAGCCCGTGCAGGTATAGTCGTTTCATATGAGAGAGCTGCAGAAGCTGACCGCAGAAAACCCCTTTTCCCAAGCCCCGGTATACTATCGGGAAGAGACCGAATCAACGATGCTGACCGCGCGGGAGCTCTCCCAGCTTCCCGACTGGATAAGCGGAACGGCAGTGGCTGCCGGGCACCAGAGAAGCGGCCGCGGACGCGGTGACCGGCGCAGGTGGGAGTCAGCAGCCGGGGAGAGTCTGCTCATGACCCTTTCGCTGGGAATATCCGCCCTATCCTGTCCTGTCAGTGCAGTCCCGCTGCTCAGCGGACTCGGGACAGCCCTCTTCATTCAGCGGCAGTGGTCCATCCCGACCCTGCTGAAGTGGCCGAACGACGTCATAGCCGGGAACAAAAAGGTGAGCGGCATTCTCTGCATCCGTTCGGGGGAGATTCTCCATATCGGCATCGGCATCAATCTATTGCAGCGAAGTTTCAGCGAAGATCTGATGAAGCGGACCATTGCCCCCACCTCGATCCTCCTTGAAGGCGGAGAAGTCCCTCCGGGCGCCGGGAGCAGCCCGCAGCAGCTCAGCCCCTTCATCACCGGTCTCCTGAACTCCCTCTGCGGTGTGTTCAGCAGCGAAAACTGGCAGGAGCAGCTGGAAAAGCGGCTTTACGGCCGCACAGAGCAGGTACTGTTCGTGCCGGGACCGCCTGACGGACCTCCCGAAGAAACCTGCATCGAAGGGATTCTCGATGGCGTAACGCACGATGGGGGAATCAGAATCGGGGGGGAGGTGTATCACAGCGGTGAAATCAGGAGCCTGTCGGGAAGCGGCAATGGACAGATCCGGCCTGATTCAGTACGATGAAACGGCTGAAAAAGGAGAGTGTCCATGAGCCAGATAACCAGAGAAGCAGCCTGGGAGCTGCTGAACGCCCACGTAAGCGAGCCTGCTCTTATACGTCATGCCCTGAGCGTCGAGGCGGTTATGCGCTATTTTGCCCGCCGCTTCGGTGAGGATGAACGGGAATGGGGAGTTATCGGACTCTGCCACGATGTCGACTACGAAGAGCATCCTGATGAGCACCTGAAGCATGCCGGGAGGATCCTGAGGGAGGCTGCCTGGCCCGAGCCCTACATCCGGGCTGTGCTCAGCCACGGTTGGGGACTCTGCACGGATGTGGAACCGGTGAGTAAGCTTGAGAAAACTCTCTTTACCATCGATGAATTGACCGGCCTCACCGCTGCGGCGGCTCTGGTGCGTCCCTCGAAGAGCGTGCTGGACATGCACGCGAAATCGGTGAAGAAGAAGTGGAACACGAGGGCGTTTTCCGCCGGGGTTGACCGGAGCGTGATCGAACGCGGAGCGAAGATGCTGGGGATGGAGCTCACCGAAGTGATTGAGTGGACCATCATGGGGATGCGTGAGGTCGCATCCGAGATAGGGCTTGCCGGAACGGTGTCAGAGAGCGGGGGAGGTGAATAATGGAGACAGGAAGCGCTGCGGGATTCGTCAAGGAAGAGTTCAGACAGATGATAGCCGAGGGCGGCCGTGAGATGGTCAGCAAAGGGCTGACTGTCGGCACCTGGGGAAATCTCAGCATCCGTGACCCCCAGACGGGACTGATCTACATCAAACCCTCGGCGATGAACTACGATGAGATAACCGCCGAAGACGTCGTGGTATTCACCAGTACCGGAGAGATCGTCGCCGGCAGGCGCAAGCCGTCAGTTGAATTTCACTTTCATCTTGCCGTTATGAACGCCCGTCCGGATATCAACGCGGTTATCCATACCCATCCGGTCTATTCCGCCGTTCTCGGGGTGCTCGGGTGGGACCTGCCGGGGATAAGCGAGGATTTCGTCCAGCTTGTGGGGGATAAGATCGTCAACTGCCGGTACGCCCTGCCCGGTTCCCGGGAGCTTGCCGGACATATCGTCGCGGCGCTCTCCACCGACCGCCTTGCAGCCCTGATTCCCAACCACGGCACCGTCTGCTGCGGAGCAGACTGGGACATCGCGGTTAAAGTCTGTTTTGTCGTGGAGAAGGCGGCTCATATCTACCTGCTTGCCCGCAGTGCAGGCACGCCCAATCTGATTTCGCCCGAGGATATTGCGGCCATGCGCGATTTCGCCAGGAATCAGTATGGCAGGTAATGCGGATCTGCGGGGTTTCTATCCTGATCGGGTCTTCTCCCGGTGTCCGGTATGCGGAGCGGAGGGGTTCGCCGTCCCGGGCGGTTTTGCCTTGGGAGCAGAGGGGAAGCATGCATTTGTCTGTCCCTCCTGCGCCTTCAGGTACTATATCAACTCAGCAGTCGGTACTGCCGCGATGCTTGTCAGGGGAGAGGACGAAATTCTGCTTGTCCGCCGGCTCCGAGAGCCGCATATGGGAACCCTCGATCTTCCCGGGGGATTCGCCGCCCCCGGAGAACCCTCGGAGGAGGCGCTGGTACGGGAGGTTGCCGAGGAGGTGAACCTCACCGTAACCGCCATGAGACCCTGGCCGAAGACCTACTGCAACGAGTATCTTTACGGGGGGATCACCTACTTCACCACCGACAGCATCTACCTCTGTTCAGCAGATGACTGGAGCACCCTGGATGCCTCGGACCCGACAGAGGCTGAACCGCTGCTCGTGCGTGTCGATGAGCTTGATGTGGAACTGATCGGCCTTCCTTCTCTCAGAAGAGCAGCCTATGATATTCTCTCGACCTACCGGCAGCTTGCCCGCCCTGACGGTGAGAGCTTCGGCCGATGGACTGCCCGCCTGCTCGAAGACCCGCTTGCGCTGAGAAACCCCTCGGGACTTAGAGCCTGAGCCCGCGAATAATCGCGCAGACCTCCTCAATATCATCCCGGCTCAGGTCAAGGTGCGTTACCATCCTGATATCCCGCGCTCCCACGGAGAAGCAGAGAACTCCGGCCTCGGCCAGCTTTCCGGCAACAGTTTCCGCCGGAGTCTCACCGGTGCCGAAGATAACGATATTCGTCTCAACCTCCCAGGGGTCTATCCGGGCCCAGGAGGTATCAGCCAGGGTCCGGGCAAGCATGCCGGCATGCAGATGGTCTTCAGCGAGCCGTTCCACGTGATGATCGAGGGCGTAGAGGCCTGCTGCCGCCAGGATGCCGGCCTGCCGCATCCCCCCGCCGAGCATTTTACGGATCCTGCGTGCGCGGGCGATGAAAGCCCGGGAGCCGCAGAGCATGCTCCCTGCCGGGGCTCCGAGCCCTTTGGAGAGGCAGAAGGAGACGGTATCGGCATACCGGCAGATCTCCTCAGGCGCGCAGCTTCCGGCAGCAGCGGCGTTCATCAGGCGGGCTCCGTCCATATGGACCGGGATGTTGTGAGCTGAGGCGAGTCTGCTGACAGCATCGAGCGTCTCAAGGGGATAACAGGTGCCGTTCGTGGTATTCTCCACCTCGATGAGTCCGACATCGGCTGTTGCGTAATCGCGTTCGAACAGGTGCGGTTCCAGCGCCGAAGCGGTGAGCAGCCCCCGCTCACCGTCGATTCCCACCGGCAGTACCCCGGCGACAGCAGCGGGAGAACCGAGCTCATGCTCAATGATGTGACTGTGCCGGTGGGTAAGTACCTCATTGCCCCTTCCCCCGTTTACGTAGAGAGCGAGCAGGTTTCCCATTGAACCCGAGGTAACGAACAGGGCATCCTCCTTACCAGTCAGAGCGGCGCTGCGCCTCTGCAGGGCGTTGACCGTCGGGTCCTCTCCGTAGACGTCGTCACCCACCGGGGCTTCGGCCATTGCCCGCCGCATGGCCTCTGTCGGTCGGGTTACGGTATCGCTTCTCAGGTCAAAGATTCTGTTCACGGGTTCTCTCCTTTTTGCAGTCAGGTTTCCCGTACCGTGATAAATTCACGCAGATCGCTGGAAAGCAGGTAGAGAAGCTCATCCCTTCTGCCGCCCCCGGTACGGGCGAAGGCGAAGCCGAAGATGCCGTAGCGTGAGACATCGACCGGGCGGAACTCGAGCAGTCCGGGAAGCACGCTCTGAAAGCGCCCGGTATCGAATCCTGAGATACGCTGCGGCTCAACTCCCGTGGTATTGTCAAGAACGATGACGCTGTACAGCGCGTCCCCCATGGTACGGGTTATCTCCTTCCAGCGGGGCCTCTCCCCGGTAAGGAACGAGCGGTACTGGTTGAATCCGTAGGCGTAAGCGCTGAGATCCGGGGTCGTGCACCAGCCTCCGAAGCGCAGGGGGTTGATCTCGATGGGTATGATGCCGTATTTCGGCGATACCCTGACTTCGGCGTGTATGGGAAAGCCGCCCAGGTTTACTCCCATCTCCCGGCCAACGATCCTGAGGAATCCGGTGAACTGATCCAGCCGGCGCTCCATGATGTCGGCCGAGGTGAGGTAGACCCGGTCGCTCACATCGGCATCACTTGAGAACAGGTGTTCATAGATACCGTAGATGATCGGCTCGCCGCTGCGGTCGAAGCAGGCATCAACGGCGTACTCCTCCCCCTCTATCACCTCTTCGATGACGTAGATGCTCGAGTCGACAACTGCCTGCGGAAAGCGGGAGTCTGCGGCGGAGACCGCCGCAGCA
>CAYSRK010000112.1:0-7749 GCA_964433385.1 uncultured Spirochaetales bacterium | reverse complement strand
GGATGAGGGCAACCGCTTCCTCCTGGTCAATGCACGGGTAAACGGAGGGCCGGTTGTCAGGCGCGGCTGCATCGGCCTCGCTGAGGAGACCGAACCCGATGTATTCTCCTGGTCGCCCCCGATCTTCTTTCCCCGTATGTATGATGATATCGAAGTGCCGGGTCTGCACAAGATCGAGAACCGCTACTACCTCATCGGCAATATCAAGGAGGATATAAAGATCCACTACTGGCACAGCGACACCCTTTTCGGTCAGTATGAATCCTACTCCTCCAACGTCCTGATGCCCAAGGGCAACTACGCTGCCCGTGTAACCCGAACCGATGAGGGTTTTCTCATCTGGAACTTCTTCACCAATCACCAGGCTGAAGTGCAGACAACCATCCTCCCCCCGCCGACCGAGCTCAAGGTTGATAAAAACGGAGAACTCTACCTCTCCTCCTACCGGCGGTTCGATGAGAAGGTGAAAAAGAGCTATACCAACAGTGAGCTGATACCGATGCGTCAGGCGCTCGACAATCCAACCGCATCCTCCACCGAAGGTCATTCCGGCGTGGTTCTCGAGTCCAGAAGCGGGTATGAGATATTCTACCTCAACAGGACTGCCACCGATTTCCGGCTGCGATACTCCATCTGTCTTGAAGGGATCGGCAAGACAGGGCTGGTCTTCAGGGGTGACGAACAGACCAATGCCCACTATATAAGCCTTGATGTGATCCACGGATTCGCCCAGGGGAGGGTCTGGGGCGAGCGGGAAAACGGCGGCATTGAAAACGCCTTCTACTACCAGACGATCCAGAACAATAAATTCGAGCCCCATAAGCGGTCCTACCGGGAGATAGAGGTCATAGCCTTCGGCGGATACATTGAGCTTTCAATCAACGGGAGGATCATCCTGCGCTATGTGGAAACCCGCTATATGGACCATTCGCTTCTCGGTTTCTACGTGGAAAGCGCCAGGATTGACATTACGAAGGCGGTTCTTGACATCCTTGACGGCCCGATCGAGGAAGACCACCAGGTCCTCTGAAAGAAGCTTTCTGCCGCAGCTTCAGATGCATGTTCAGCCTTGACAATCCGGGTAAAATGCTTAGGATTTTGGTATGAGCATAGTCATCCTCGGGGCCGGACGCGTGGGGTTCAACCTTGCCCGCCAGCTGATCAGTGAGAAGAAGGAAGTTGTTGTTATCGAGAAGGACGCCGACCGGGCCCGGGATCTCTCTCGACAGCTTGACTGCATGACGGTCAATGAGAGCGGAAACAGCATCGAAGGGCTGACGAAAGCCGGAGTTGGGAATGCCGAGTTTTTCATCAGCCTCTCCGAATCGGATGAAATCAACATGATTTCGTGCGCCCTGGTCTCCAGCTCCTTCAAGAAACCGGTCACCATAGCGCGGGTGCGCAACCTGGATTACTCCCGCACCTGGGACCAGAGTCCGGGATTCCTCGGCATCAACTACATCGTCAATCCGGAAATCGAAGCCGCTCATGCCGTGGCCAGGGCGGTTGAGTTCGGGGCGATCAGCACCGTCGTGGAGTTCGAAACCTCGAACCTTCAGATGAGAAACTTTCAGGTAAAAAAACACTCAGTCCTCTTCGGTAAACGGATTGAAGAGCTCAGGAAGATCCTGAAAGTACCGTTTATCATCGCCGCAATCGCCCGGGGTGAGACGATGATTATCCCGACCGGCAGCACGGTCCTTGAGACAGGGGATCAGATCTGGATCCTCGCCGACTCGAAAGACTTCAACACCCTTCTCACTGCCGTTGACGCCCACAAGCGTACGCTCAAAGATATCGTGATTGTAGGCGGAGGCAATATCGGGATGTATATCGCCAAGTATCTGCTGGAAAACCGCACAAGCCGCCACTGGCTGATGCACAACATAAGCCGCAGACCTTTCAGATCATCGAAACGCAACATCCATATTATTGAGAGCGACTACCAGCGATGCAAGGAGCTCTCAGAACTGCTGCCGGATGTCCAGATAACCAATGCCGACATCTCCGAGGAGCGCATAATAGAAGAGGGACGGTTTCAGAGCTACGATCTGCTTATTTCAGCGACAGGCAACCCCGAACTGAACATCATCACTGCCGCCTATGCCGGAAAAGCCGGCATACCGCACTCGATAGCCCTGGTGAAGAAGTACAGCACAGCGGCTCTCGCACTGAACCTGGGGGTTAGCGTCGCCGTCAGCATCAATGAGTCTCTGGTAAACAGCATCCAGAAGATTATCCGCAGGAAATTTGTCCGCAGCGTCTACCAGTTCAGCGACTCCGACCTGGAGATTCTTGAACTCTCCCTCGAGAGCCGCCCGGAGCTGCCCGGTAAAAAGATTCGGGACATCAGACTGCCGGGCAAACCGCTCATTCTCATGGTGAGCCGGGACGGGAAGCATATTATTCCAGACGGAGACCTCGTGCTGGAGGAACATGACTACCTCATGATCATCATGAAGAAAGAAGCTGTCCGGGAGCTTGAATGATAAACTGGCGGGCTCTGCTGCACGTTCTCTCCTTTATCGTCATGGTCGTCTCACTCTTTATGGCAGCGACGATCGCTGTCGCACTCTTTTACGGCGAACGGTTACAAGCGGCTGCCTTCGCCGCGGTTTCCGGAGGCTCGCTCGTTCTCTTCGGCACGCTCCTTCTTCTCACCCGCAGCCGTAAACAGTTCATGTTCACCACTCGGGACGGATTTCTGCTGGTATCAATCAGCTGGGCCGTTGTCAGTGCCGTGGGAGCACTTCCGTTCGTCATATCTTCTACCATTCCGAACTTCACGGAAGCCTACTTTGAGACAATGTCGGGCTTCACCACCACGGGAGCGACGATCCTGACTGCTGTCGAGCAGATGCCCTACAGTCTCCTCTTCTGGAGATCCCTGACCCACTGGCTCGGGGGCATGGGAATAGTCGTACTGGTCGTCGCAATTATGCCTCTTATCGGGATAGGGGGCATGCCCCTGATTCAGGCTGAATCACCCGGACCCCGGGTCGATAAGATCGTCCCCAAGGTCAGAGAGACCGCCAAAATTCTCTGGATCATCTATATCGGGCTGAGCGTACTTGAAACAGTCCTGCTGCTTCTCGGGGGCATGAACCTGTTCGATGCCGTGACCCACACCTTCGGGACAATGGCCACCGGCGGGGTCTCGCCGAAAAACGCCAGCGTCGGGCACTACGGCTCTCCCTATATCACTGTGGTTATCACGCTTTTCATGATTTTTGCCGGGGTGAACTTCGGTCTCTACTTCGCCCTCTTCAGACGGCAATGGAGCTCACTGAAGAAAAACACCGAGCTGCGCGCCTACCTCTTCATCTTTGCCGCCGCCACGCTCCTGATCTGGTTCAGCCTCAGAAAAGCCGGATTCTACACGGACACAGGGGAGAACCTTCTGCATGCCGGATTCCAGACGGCGAGCATCCTTACGACAACCGGCTATGCGACCGTTGACTTCGATCTCTGGCCGGGTTTCGCGAAATCGGTCCTGTTCGTGCTGATGTTCATCGGCGGAAGCAGCGGCTCAACCGGAGGAGGAATCAAGGTCATCAGGATCATGACCCTGGTCAAGCTCAGTCTTAAGGAGATGCGGTATCTGCTCAACCCCCGCGGAATCCACAATATGAAGATTAACGGCGAGACTGTCCGTAAGGACATGGTCTTCACCGTAGCCGGGTTCATCTTCCTCTACACTGCACTGCTGTTCATCATCACCCTGGCAGCTGCTTTCAGCGGAATAGACCTGCTCTCATCTCTCTCCACCGCTCTGGTTACCCTGGGAAATATCGGGCCGGGCTTCGGTCTCGTCGGCCCCGCCCTGAATTACCACTTTATGGAACCTTGGCTCAAATGGCTGCTGAGCGCAGCTATGATGATCGGGAGACTGGAAGTCTATACGGTCCTGATTGTGCTGACTCCGAGTTTCTGGCGGAAGTAGGCAGAAGCTAACGCTTCGCAGCCAGCTTGATGATATGATACCCGAACTGCGTTGCAACCACTCCGCTTACAGCTCCTGCCCCGAGACGCTTGACCGCATCTTCAAAAGCCGGAACCATCTGTCCGGGCCCGAACCAGCCGAGGTCGCCGCCTTTACTTCTGCTCGGGCAAGTCGAGAAATCACGGGCAAGCGCCTCAAAGCTTGCCCCCTGCCTGATCTTCTGCAGCAGCGACTCTGCCTGCGATCGGCTCTTCACCAGTATATGACTCGCTTTCCATTCCATGGAGCAAATCTATCATGATTTGGTTTTATTGACCACACCCGAATTATCCCGTAAGATGCCTGTATGAAGATGAGAAGAGAGCAGTTCGGCAGAACACGGGATGGAAAACAGGTTGACCGGATAGAGATCGAAAATGAGAACGGATACTCGTGCGCTGTCCTGACCTACGGAGCCTATCTGTGCTCCTTCAAAGTCCCCGACAGCCGCAGCGGCCCTACGGAGGTCACCCGCTGCTTCCCCCACTTTACCCCCTACGAAAACCCGAAGTGCTACTTCGGGGCGACCATAGGTCGTTATGCAAACAGGATAGCGGGGCCGGCGTTTTCCATCGACGGTAAAACCAGCAGGCTCACCGAAACCTCGCCTGGAGTCCAGCTGCACGGAGGACCGGGCGGTTTTCATACCAGGATATGGGATGCCTACCCCCTGCGTGAAGAGAACCGCGCATCGGTAAAACTCACCCTTCACAGCTCGGCGGGGGATCAGGGATTCCCCGGCTCGCTTGATGCGGTGCTCACCGTAACGCTTACAGATGAGAATGAGCTGATTTTCCTCTACGAAGCGGAAGCTGACGCACCCACACCAGTCAGCCTGACCAACCATACCTACTGGAATCTGCGGGGTGAGTTCTTTGGCGGCTCAATCTACGATCAGGAGATACGTATCTTCGCCGACTCCATCGTGGAAGTCGACGGCCGCCTCCTTCCGACCGGGGTAAAACAGCCGATTGACGGGTACCCCTTTGATCTGCGCACCCCGACGCCCATCGGCCGGCACATCGACGTACCGAACGGCGGAACCGGGTACGACAACTGCTTCATCGTCAAAGATCCGGTCATCGAGGGAGAGGAGGTCAGACCTCTGCTGCGGGATGCCGCGGCAGTCTACGATCCGGAAAGCAACCGCAGCATGATAGTGCGGACCACTGCTCCCGGGGTTCAGTTCTTCACGGACAATGTCTCTCAACCCCCCCATACCGCCTACTGCCTTGAGGCTGGAGAACTGCCCGACGCGATGAACCAGGCAGACTTTCCCTCTCCTGTTATCCGTCCCGGTGAACTCTACCGCCAGGTGACGATTCACTCCTTCGGTTCAGGAAGGCCGGTTTTCTCATAGAGCATTTCGGTGTAGTAGCGTTCCTCGATTGATTCCCGGGAAACCTCCAGACGCTCAAGGGTCAGAAGCAGAAGATCCCGGGCTTTCGCCAACTCATCCTCATCACCCGGATCAAGCAGAATCTCTATTTCGAGAAATGTCCCGAGTGTACTGACTGTCACTACCTCCAGAGTCAGATTCCCGATCATATACGCGGTCCCGCGCTTCTGCTTCCGGAGAGAAACAGCGTACCCCAAATCCTCTGCGAAACGGATAAATTCCTGCGGGGCGGAGACCGGAAACTCAATCTCCTCGTTGACTTCGATCCCGTCGCGGATGCTTTTCCTTTTTCTCGTTACCACAGAGTCCCCTCCGCTCCTTCTGAGACGAAACTGCGTCAGGCGCGGCTCGTCTGCGGAGCAGAACTCGTCTGCAGAGCAGAACTCGTCTGCCGAGCAGAAGTAGATATCATCCTTGCTGACTACCGCTTCAGCGGCCTCAGGAAACTCCTGTCTGATGCGCCCGTGCAGGGCAGATGCATCCTCTTCTCTGATGCCGGCCTTCAGCTCAACCTCAAACGCCACTCTTTTACTCCTTCCAGGGGAAGATCATCCCCCGCAGGGTCCGGTGACCGACCTGTTCCTTCTCCTCCATAAGCAGGGCACCCCAGGGAATGGAGCGGCGACTGACATCGGGATGCTCCTCAAGGTAGTCGTACTTGTACATCAGCAGTTTGACCGCATTCTGGTGCGTCATGAGTATTGAGGAAAACCCCGGAATGAGAAATGCAGTGGCGAAGGAGAGCAGCAGGTTCACAAAGGTATAGAACAGCAGAAAGATGGAGAACCCGATATTGTCAAAGACCAGCAGAAAACTCTTTTTCAGTGCTCTTCGGGGGGTCTCATGGAGCTGAGCAACCACGGGAAAATAGTAGAAGAGGGCCATGGTGATAAAGACAGCTGCCCAGAAGAGCAGAGCGGTAAGCCCCGCACCGAGCAGCGACTGCATACCCGCGTAGAAGGGCATAACGATGAACACCAGCATAAGGAGGAAGAACATAAGCAGCGCGTTCAGCAGTGAAGGCCGCAGCGCCTCCCTGACGCACTCCCGAAATTCCTGGAAGCCCGCCCGTCGGTACCAGGAGAAGTGCCTGACGAAGAGGGAGACCGAACCGATGAATATGTTGCCGACTCCGAAGGTTACCACCGCCAGAAAGACGCCGAGAAGCAGGCTTACCCCGAATGAGAGTACAGCCGCATAGGCAATCCCCAAAAAGGCGACAAACCCGAGGTTGAGGACAAGCAGCGTTATCAGGTTGTCCCATCCGTCAAAAAATGATTTCTTGATAAAAAACCCAATCATTGCGATTCCTTACTCTCGATATGGATGTGCCGGCCTGACGGACCGGTACAGAGACAGTTCACCTGCCGGCACCCTCTTCATCTCCTTCCTCCTGCCGGGAGCAGCGGAAAAGACCTGATGCGAGCAGTACCGCAGCCCCAGTAATGCCCATTGCAGCCGCTAATCCGAGCGAATCGACAGCAAGCCCTATGAGAGGAGCGGCAACAGCCGTCAACAGACTCTGCAGCTGCGATTCCCCGGAAAGACCGGCTGCCATAGATCCGTCGGGTATCAGGCCGCTTATATAGGAGAGCTCCATCGGCCTCCGGATGTTGTAGAGTACGTAGAGCAGAACAAGCGCGGCAGCTGCCCCTGCGGGCAAGGCGAGCCCGAGAAAGATACCCGATCCTGCTATCAGAACTCCGCTTATGAGAAACAGGACATTCAGAGCATCCGCTTGCCGGCGGAATGCACCTGAGACCCTGACCGAAGAGTTCGATGACCAGGATGCGAGCAGGTAGATAGCAATATAGACCGCTCCGATCAGCAGGGAAGACCGTTTCTCCGGCTCAAACCCGCTTAACAGCGACGCAGCAAGCACAATCTGGACAAGGATAGGCTGAATATAGTCCTTGACGGATTTGAACGTGCCGCCGTAAAAACCGAAGTTGAGCAGGGCCCTCCGTGATTTAGGACTTCTCAGCAGGCTGAGCAGCCCGGTAAAACTGTCACGGTAGCGCTTCCACTTATCGGATGAGGCTTCCTGAATATCAGCAGTACGGTCGAGGGATTTCGGGTAGCTCATCATCAGAAAGAAGCCGGCTGTATAGGGAACGATAGAGATAAGAAAGAGCAGCCGGTATTCACCGGAAAAAAAGACCATCAGCGCCGCCGAGGCAGCTGATACTGCCATGCCGATCTGAGAAACCGAGCGGGTTTTTCCGTAGTAGGCCAGTTTCAGGTCTATCTGACCGGTCTGGCGCAGATATTCGAGGATGAGCGACTTATGGGTTCCGGTACGGAACGCTTCACCGACGGCAAAGAGTATGATGGCCAGGATAAAAAAAGGCAGCGTATGAAAGAGAAA
>CAYSRK010000111.1:0-3013 GCA_964433385.1 uncultured Spirochaetales bacterium | reverse complement strand
ATTGCCTCGCACAACCTCTGCAAACTACAACTTTCTCAAGTGACTTTTTCCCAGACGGTTGACGGGGCCGCCGCCATGTTTCGGAACCGGCCCTCCGCCATGTTTCGGAACCGGCCCCCCTGCGGAAGGAAACAGGACTATATGCAAACTGACCCATTTCTCATACAATACTGTCAGTGAATAGAGCAGAAATGTACCGGATGCTGGCAGACCTCCCCGATGTGGAAGCGGAGTATTGTGCGGAACTGGCCGCCTGGACATCCTTCAGGACCGGAGGACCGGCTGACTGTATCCTGCACCCCCGCACAACGCAGGCGCTGCAGACCCTGCTCGCTCTGCGGGAACAGCTGGGGGTGCCTGCGGTAGTTCTCGGGGGAGGGACCAACGTCCTCGTTCCCGATCGGGGACTGCGGGCTGCGGTCATACGGACTGATCTGCTTGACCGCATCACAGTTGAGCCCCCTGCGGTAACGGCTGAAGCCGGAGCTGCGGTCAGCCGCCTCTGCACCTCAGCCGCAGAGGCGGGGCTCAGCGGCATTGAACGGCTCTACGGACTGCCCGGTTCCATCGGAGGGGCGATTGCCGGCAATGCCGGCTGCTTCGGGACGGAGACAGCCGACTCGATTATGTGGATTGAATACTGCGATGAGTCGGGAAACCTTCAGCGCATCAGCCGGGATGAAGCCCGTTTCGGATACCGAAGCTCACGTTTCAGAGAGGAGGGAGGACTGACCATCCTGCAGGCCCGATTTCTGCTGATAAGCAGCGGGGAAAGCGGGGCAATGAAAAAAATTCATGTTGCATGCATGCAGCGCAGAAACGAACGCGGGCACTTCCGCTTTCCCAGTGCGGGATCGGTCTTCAAGCGGCCCGAACTTCCCCCGGATCACCCCCTGTTCGGAAAGACCGCCGGGGAGCTGATTGAACTCTCCGGGCTGAAGGGGTTTCGCTGCGGCGGAGCTCAAATAGCCGATTATCATGCCAATTTCATTATAAATCCGGAGCTGAAGGCTTCTTCAGCCGACATAGTGGATCTGATGGAAACAGCGGAGAGACAGGTATTTTCCCAGACCGGAGTGCGCCTATCCAGCGAAATTCTTGTACTGAACGAAGAAGGAAGACCGTACCGTTCTGCAGTGCGGGCGTGACAGAAAAACCCGAAACGGGACATGAGGGGGAGGAGACCATATGGGCAATCTGCTAGAGCATTACCTCGAATACAAAGACCGGATGAACCTTCAGGAGAAAAAGGAGTATCTCAACGACATAGCCTTCTCCGATCTTCTCGACGCCTGGGAGGAGCTCAATGACGACCAGTGCCTGAAAGTCTTCATCGACCTGCCGCTGGAAATCAGGACCGACCTCTTTACCGAACTGAGTGAGGGTGAGCAGGCCTTTCTCCTCTCCAACATCACAACCCAGAGCAAAAAAAGCCTATTTAAGATGATGGAGCCGGATGACCTGGTTGACATCATGCAGAGCGCATCCAAGGAGGTCCGGGACGCCGTCTGGGAGAACCTCAGCGACGAAAGCAAACGGGAGATGCTCTTCCTCCTCCGCTTTGACGAAGATGCAGCCGCCGGTCTCATGACCCCCCGCTTCCTGGCGGTACAGGCTGGAATCACCGTAGCCCAGGCCATCAACTTTATCAGGGCGAAGTGCGACTCTGTCGAGTACCTTTTCAGCATCTACGTTATTGACAAACTTGAGCGGCTGACAGGAAGCATCACGATGAAGGAACTGCTGGCCGCCCGGGATACCATCCACATCGCCGATCTGATCACTGAGAAGCCGGTCAGCGTCTATGATGACACAGACCAGGAAGAGGTTGCCAGGATTATGGAGGAGAACGACCTGGCAGCTATCCCGGTTGTGAATCACGACCGGGTGCTCATCGGTATCGTCACCTTCGATGACGTCATAGACGTCATCCGGGAGGAGCAGACCGAGGATGTCTACAAAATGGGAGCCATGGGCGGCTCTTCGACCTCCTATATGGACAGTTCCATCTGGACACTCATCCGTAAACGCGTCCCCTGGCTTATCATCCTGCTGCTTTTCGGCACCATCTCGGCTAATATTCTCAAGCGCTACGAACCGGTCATGCTCGCCGCGGCATTCCTGATTATTTTCATGCCGGTAATCACCCAGACTGGAGGAAATACCGGCAGTCAGGCATCAACTCTGATGATCCGGGGCCTGGCTACCGGAGAGGTGCAGTTCCGCGAAATACTCAAGATTACCGTCAAGGAACTGCTCATCGGGCTTATGCTGGGCATCATTACCGGACTCGTCATCATCCTCAGGAGCATACTCCTCCCTCCCGGGGTCGGCGTGTACGAAGGTATGGTCATAGGGCTCTCCCTCATGATCGTCGTCCTGATCTCGAACCTCCTCGGCATACTCGCACCGCTGCTCATTCACCGGGCCGGATTTGACCCGACGGTGATGTCCGCCCCGCTCATGGCCACCCTGATCGACATCTGCGGCTATGCCATCTACTTTGAAACGGCAAAAATACTGCTGAATATCTGAAAGCCGCATCGGTACCTTATGTGCTACCCTCTCAGCACCACTGCCGCCCTGAGCGGCTCCAGCGTGGACAGGGTAAGCCGCCACAGAGCGCTGCCCGCCCTGACCTCAACGGAGAGCCGGCTCTCGTGCGATCCCCGGCTGCGGTGAAGTTCCACGGTCCAGCTGACCAGCTCTCCTGAAAAACGCAGTACAGCACTCTGCTCTGAATCCAAGCTCCTGCGGTTATCTGATCTGAGAGCAACCTGCAGCGTTCCTGTCAGCGGTCCCGCGCCGGTACTGCAGGAGAGGCGGGCGGTTCGTTTCTGCTCAAGCTGCCTCCCGGTGAAGGTCCAGGTGAGCGTGTCACTGATGCTCAAGCTGTATCCGCCCCTCCTGAAGTTCAGTGCGCTGCTGAAACTCCGTATCGCCTGCACTTCGACCGCTGCAGGAAAGGTGTCCAGGTTCACCTCCTCTTCTGCAGTGAGGTTGATACGCAGGT
>CAYSRK010000110.1:0-6717 GCA_964433385.1 uncultured Spirochaetales bacterium | reverse complement strand
GCTATTGTTCGTTGGAGAAATGATGATCTGTACGATCCATGGGAGACCATGCGCAGACTGCAGGATGAGATCAACCAGTTTTTCAGCACGGACGGGCTTCCTGCAGAAACGGGTCTGTTTGACCGCAATATGGCCCCCCCGATTGATGTCATTGAGGGAAGCAGCAATTATGTCGTGGTATGCGAGCTCCCGGGTCTGGAGAAAGAGGACATTGAGCTGACCGTTGCATCTCAGCTGCTCACCATCAAGGGACAGAAGAAGGTGGATACCCAGGACGACGAGAAAAAGTATTACCGGAGAGAGACGTTCTCGGGCAGTTTCCAGAGATCGATATCTCTGCCTCCAACGGCTCAGGTTGAGGGTATCAGCGCCGAGCTGAAGGATGGGATTCTCACTGTCAAGCTTCCGAAGAAGAAAGAGGCGATCCCGAAGCAGATAACGGTTAAAGTGGAATAAATCAGGGAGGTGCGGCATGAATACCAAACTGGAAAAAACCAAGAATCAGGTGCGGACGCGTAAAGCCTGCTGCGATATCTTTCACGATGACAAGGAAGTTGTCATTCAGCTGGAGATGCCCGGGGTAGGCAAGGAGCAGCTTGACGTCAGGGTTGACGGGAATATGCTGGTTATTCACGGATCAAAGACTCTTGCGGACCATAAGGGCGATTACCTGCTGAAAGAAATCCGTCCGGAGGATTACCATCAGGAGTATGCCCTTGATGATACCATCGACCGGGAGAAGATCAGTGCTGCGGTGAAGCAGGGGCTTGTCACGCTGACGCTCAAGAAAAAGGATTCTCTTCTTCCGAAGAAGATCACCATCAGTTGATGCGCACGTTGCAGAAGAGATGATTGGTGCAATGGACAGCCGGCGGTCAGGGTACCGCCGGCTGCCGTGTATCTGACTGCAGTACATGAAAAAGAGGTCAGGATAAAATCGGTTCTCTTGACACCCGGGCTCTCCTTAACTAGTATCTTGATCTATGAAAGCAGAACAATTACGCAGGAAATACATCCAGTTCTTTACTGAAAAAGGACATACGCACATCTCTGGTCAGTCGCTGATTCCCGAGAACGACCCTACGGTGCTCTTTACCACTGCGGGCATGCACCCGCTCGTTCCCTATATTCTTGGGGAACCCCACCCGGGGGGAACCCGTCTCGTCGATTTCCAGAAGTGCATCCGCACTGGTGATATCGAGAGCGTGGGTGACACGAGCCACCTGACTTTCTTTGAGATGCTCGGCAACTGGTCCCTTGGAGACTACTTTAAAGATGAAGCGGTCCGCATGAGCTACGAGTTTCTCACCGACCCCCGCTGGCTCGGTATTGATCCCGATAAACTCTCCGTGACGGTATTTGCAGGTGAGGAGGGAATTGAACCGGATAAGTATACCGCAGCTGTCTGGCGTTCGCTGGGAATCCCGGATGAGCGTATATACTTTCTCCCCCGGGAGGACAACTGGTGGGGTCCGGCGGGGGCAACCGGGCCCTGCGGACCTGATACCGAGATGTTCATCGACACGGGGAAAGAGGCGTGCGGTCCCGACTGCCGGCCCGGATGCTCCTGCGGCAAATATTTCGAAATCTGGAATGATGTCTTTATGCAGTACCGCAAGACCGAGCAGGGCACCTACGAGCAGATGGCCCGAACGTGCGTTGATACCGGTATGGGAATTGAACGGACTATCGCCATCCTGCAGGGTAAACAGTCAGTATACGAAACCGAGCTGTTTTCCGGCACCATTTCGGCAATTGAGACCCTCTCGGGAAAACATTTCGGGGCGGATGAGGCTGTTGATATTTCCATCAGGATCATCGCCGACCACCTGCGGACAGCTGTCTTCATCCTCGGCGATGAGCGGGGCGTCAGCCCTTCGAATGTCGGTCAGGGCTATATCCTGCGTCGGATCATCCGGCGGGCTGTGCGGCATGCGCGCAAGCTGGGAATTGCGGGAAATTTTCTGGGGTCCCTCTCTGACCGTGTTGTCGAGCAGTACGGCAGCGTCTATCCGGAGCTGGAGAAGGCGAGGGAATTCATCAAGGCTGAACTGAAAGCGGAGGAGGAGAAGTTTCATTCCACTCTGCAGAAGGGTGAGCACGAATTTGAGAAGATGCTTCCAAACCTCCTGAAGGGGAAAAACCGGATCATTCCCGGCCGACTTGCCTTCAAGCTCTACGATACCTACGGATTCCCGCTTGAGCTGACCGAAGAGCTCGCCGCCGAACATGAGTTTACCGTTGATCGTGAGGGATTCACCAAAGCTTTTGAAAAACACCAGGAGGCATCGAGAGCGGGAGCTGAGAAAACCTTCAAGGGCGGTCTCGCTGACAACTCTGAAATGACGACAGCGCTGCATACCGCTACTCACCTCCTGCATCAGGCCCTGCGCATCGTTCTTGGACCCCATGTGGGGCAGAAGGGGAGCAATATCACCCATGACCGGCTGCGCTTCGACTTCACCCATCACGACAAAATGAGCGACGAGGAGATTGCCCGGGTCGAGGAGATCGTTAACAAACAGATCAGCCGCAACCTGCCGGTGAGCATGGAGATCATGAGTGTGGAAGATGCCAAGGCCGCAGGAGCGATTGCCTTCTTCGAGAGTAAATACGGAGAGCAGGTGAAAGTGTACAGCGTCGGAGACTTCTCCAAGGAAGTATGCGGGGGACCTCACGTGGAGGCTACCGGGTCCATGGGCAGATTCCGCATCGTAAAAGAGCAGTCTTCATCAGCGGGTGTACGCAGGATCAAAGCGGTCCTTGAGCGTTGAACCTTTTTTCTCTGTGTTCGGGCAGGTTTCAGCGGAGGGAGCTTGAATCTCTTTGAACAGTGCACAGAACAGCTGGCCGTGTTCTCTCTGCTGCGGCGGCGAACTGGATAGGAATTACTGACGGTATGAGAAAAGATGTCTGTTCACGAGTCGGAATACTCCTGGGAACCGTGGGGATTCTCTACACGATCATAATTGCCGTAAAGAGCATGGTACGCTTCGGATCCTTTGAGGATATCACAGCGGTAGACTATATCAACCTGGTCAACTCTCTGTTCCTGTACGCTCTATCCCTGTCGAGAAAGGCTGAACTCGTGGCAGCTTTCGGCAAGCGGCACCTGCGGATCCGTCTGATCAGGCTTAACATGGTATGGCAGTTCTGGACGGTCGCCCTGCTGACCCTGCATCTCATCCTGACTGATTACGGAAGCGACTTCATCATCGGTATGATCATTGCGACGATCATGATCGGCTACCGCTATAAGCTGCTCACGAAAATTCAGCTGCTGATACTTATCATTATCTACGTTGCGCTCATAGAGCTGATGGCAAGCCTGGTGCGGGAGTTCCTCATGAGCCTCCCGGTCACGCTCTTTTTCGGGTTCTTTTTCGGATCCATGGTTATGCTCTATCAGGATGATATGGAGCGGCACTTCAGAACGATCAGGCGGTACAGAAACCGGGTACTGGTTCTCGAGGATACGCTCTCAAAACTGCAGGGGGATACTATCGATATCAGTGACCTGAACTTCACCTCCCGTGAGGTCGAAGTGCTGCGGGAACTCTGCCTCAACCGCTCCTCAAACTCCGCTCTCGCGGAAGCTCTCGGCATCAAGGAGCAGACCGTGAAAACCCACATTAAAAACATATTCGACAAGGCTGGGGTGGATGACCGGTATCAGCTGATTGATCTGTTCAAAGGCAACTTTCAGCAGGAAAGCGGAGACAGTGCCGGATGTAGGGAGGATTTACTGAAGCTGTGAATCTCCGGCAAGCTGACCGCAGGCTCCGTTTACCCCCCTGCCGCGACGGTAGCGGCGCGTGACCTTCAGCCCGGCACTCTCAAGGAGGCGGCAGAACCGTGAGGCAGCCTGCCCGGAAGGTTCCTGGTAGGGAAGTCCTGCCCCCGGGTTCCAGGGTATGACATTGATGACCGAATCAAGACCGCGGGCGAAATCAATAAGCTGATCAGCGGCCTTTCTGCTGTCATTCAGCCCGCCGAGAAGCACGTATTCAAGGGTGATCCGTTTGTGCCGCTTCCCCTGATAGAAGGTGAGAGCCTGCTTGAGCTCGGAAAGCCCGGCTGATCGGTTTACCGGCATCAGCTGGGAGCGAAGCGCATCATCAGCAGAAGTCAGCGAAACTGCGAGTCTCACCCCGACCGTTCGTTCATCGGCAAGCCTTCTGATACCTTCAGGCAGTCCGCAGGTCGACACAGTCATTTTCCGGGCTCCGATGCCGAAACCCCTGCTGTCATGAAAGATTTCGATGGAACGGAGCACCGCATCCAGATTTGCCAGCGGCTCTCCCATACCCATGTAGACTATGTGGGTAGGGGGACCGGAGACTGCAGAAAGCAGGAGGTACTGTTCGACTATTTCCGCTGCGCTGAGGCTGCGCTGCAGGCCGAGGCTTGCCGTACGGCAGAAGGTGCATCCCATGGCGCAACCTGCCTGGGAGGAGAGACAGGCGGTCTTTCTCCCCTCTTCATCGGTCAGCAGAACGCTCTCTATTCTGAGACTGTCGTGCAGTTCTATCAGGAGCTTGACCGTGCCGTCCTCATCGCTTTCTCTGCGGACCACGGAGGAGATTAACGCCGAGGGGCCGAAGAGATCAGTAAGGCGGCGGCGCAGACCGGCCGGCAGGTTGCTCATCTTTTCAAACTCGGCGGTTCCCGAGGTGAGCCAGCGCATCAGCTGCGCCGCCCGGTACTCCGGCTCAGGACTGAGCAGCGCAGCTGCCTCCTCCTGCGTAAGCCCGTAGAGCTGGGGTGTTTCAGCCTTCGATTTCATCGAGCATATTTTTTATGTAGGCGTTGTTCAGGCCTCTGTCGAGAAAATCTCTGAGCACCTGAGCAGCTTTGTTCTTATAGCCCTGCTCAAGGTAGCACTTGGCTGCCTCAATGTAGAGCCTGCTGTTCGTACGGTCTTTGGCTATCAGTTCTTCCAGTTTTTCCAGCGCCTGGGTGTACTCCCCGTGGTCCTTGTGGATGGCGACGAGACCAAGGACAGCATAATAGTCAAAGCTGATGGAAAGCGCCTTATGATAACATGTCGCCGCACGGTCGTAGTCTTTGAGGACCCGGTAGGCGTCCCCGGCCCGGGTGAGAATCACTTTATTCTCAGGGTCATGCTCGAGAATCTTAAGCCAGTATTCTAGTGACCTGGCGTACTGCTGGAGTCCGCGGTGACAGTCGGCCGCACCGAAGAGGGCGAAAAAATTATTCTTGTCCTTTTCCAGGGCGAGGAGGAAATACTGCAGTCCCTCCTTGAAGGTCTTCAGCTTGCGGTGGCAGTTGCCGATTGAGGTCAGTACTCTTATGTCAACGGAGCGCGGATTGATCTGGTATACCCGTTCCCAGTAGAGCAGGGCAGACTCGTAGACTTCAAAGTCGAAGTAGAGGTGGCCGAGACCGATAAGGGCATAAGCGTTGGTGCTTTCGATACCGAGCACCATTTCATAGTAATGTTTGGAGTTGCGGAAATCTTTCAGCTTCCGGTAGGTATCGGCGATTCGGGTCATGACGGTTATGTTGCCGGGGTCCTGCTCAAGGTAGCTGACCCAGGCCTGGATGGCCTCACGGAACTTCTTCAGTGCCTTGTAGCTGTCGGCAAGGCCGAAATAGGCGTAGTTATTTGCAGGGTGGTGATTCAGGCACTCCTGGTAGTAGGTGACTGCCTGGCGGAAATGGCGTTTTTTCCGGCTGATATCTCCGAGACCGACGAGGGCATAATTGTTGGTCGAGTCGGACTGGAGTATCTGCTGAAACAGACTCTCCGCCTCATCAACCAGATTCTCCTTGAGCAGCTGATAAGCCCGTTTGGAGAGCTGGGCTTTATCCCCGGCATCACCGTCTTCGGCGAGGAATTCCTCTCCTGCCAGTTCTTCCATCATGCTTTCATCTGCACGGGCCGATTGTGAATCTGCGTCAGTTTTATCTTTCATACTACCTGTCTCAACAAAAGATTTTTCATGGAACTATCGGGTGCGGCTGCTGATGTGATCACGTCCCCTGCTTCACGCCTCACGAAACTTCCCGTGATGAGGAAACGTTACAGAGAAGTACCGGTTCAAGCAACAGGGCCCATTATACTGTAAAAGATACCGATATGCAATGATAAGAAGTGAATTACCCCTCTGAAGTCCGGGCTCACTGCCTGGCAGATTCTCTGCCCCTTGCGCATTTTTATCTGCAGGGGTATGATTGACTGTACCCCAGTTTCCTATTTACTCCAAGGAGAAACCCATGAAGAAAGTATTGATTGCCTTGATTTTGACGGCAGCGTTTCTCGTACCTGCAGCAGCTGCAGACACCAACGGCAAGGACTTCGGTGTCGGCCTCTACCTCGGCAGCACAGTATCGGCATCCGGCAAATACGACCTGAGCGATGAGCTGTCGGTTGTCGGCGGTCTCGGTGTTGCACAGAGTGCGCTGCGTATCAGCGGAGGAGTGCAGTACAATTTTGTCGACTTCAGTATTGAAAGACAGAATTTTAACGTCTATGCGGGCGGTACGGTCTACATAGGCATCGGTTCTCCTTTTCAGAGCGGAATGAGTGTTCTTGCCGGTGTTGCCTACTACTTCAAAGATCCACCGATTGAGGTGTTTTTTGAACTGGGACCGGGTCTGAGCTTCAACACCATGAAAGCCGAGCTTGTCGGCGGAATCGGAGCCCGCTGGGAATTCGATCTGTAGCCTCCTGTCGCAGCCTGGCCCGTCTAT
>CAYSRK010000109.1:0-4109 GCA_964433385.1 uncultured Spirochaetales bacterium | reverse complement strand
ACGTGGAGTCGGGTGTCGTCATCGGCATTCACCGTCGCCACTCTCCCTGATTCACCCGTCCTCATCCTGACCACGGCAACCGTCGGCGCGGGCGGGGTTTCCGCACCGCTGCGGCAGCAGGCCCCCTCGGGTATGGGCAGACCGTCCGGACAGCGGCGCGGATGGCCGAGGAGGGTGCAGATGCTGTCGATCAGGTTGGTGTCGATGATGTGCTCAAACTCACAGGCGCCGACCTCATAATCTTCAATCCCCAGCACATCATGCAGCAGTCTTTCGGCGAGCCGATGTGCCCTGATCAGCTGCCGGCTCTTCTTCAGCCCGGTCGGGGTGAACGAAACGGTGCGCTCAGTGAGGCTGATGCTCTGCTGTGTTGCCAGCTGTGTGAGTATTTCATGGGTAAAACCGCTGCCGATGTACTCCCGTAACCGCGAGATTTCCAGATCCCCCTCAAGGGATCCGCTCTTTTCCAGCAGCATCCAGATAGCCTCAAGATACTCCTCTGCAGCCTTCCTGTCCTTCATGACGCTTCCCCTTTGCCTATACCAGCGAACGGATCAGCACCGCGCCCCAGTTGAGCACGCCGCCGATAAGAATGGTGGAGATATTTATGCCGATCAGCATCAGGACCGCCGCCCTCAGGCCTGCCTCCTTCACCATAGCTACCGTGTTGGCGAAACAGGGAACAAACATGGTGGTGACCACAACCGCAATAACGCTCTGCATGTAATCAAGCATGCCTGCCCGTGAGAGCCGCAGGATCAGACCCGCGGCAGCCTCCTCCCGGGCGACCATGAGAATCAGGGCATCGACAAACTCTATGGGCAGCCCCAGCCAGAACACCACAAGCGGGTCAAGCAGCCGTTTGAGCAGCCCGAGGAAGCCGACGGCGTCCAGGGTGAAGATTATCAGCGCGGCTATGATGAATACCGGGAGAGCCTCCTTGAGAAACCACCAAACCCGGTATCCGGTCTTCCGGAGAATCTGCACCGCTGAGAGAGTCCGAAACGGCGGCAGTTCCTGAATGAACGCCTGTTTCGAGTGATCTGTAATGATCCGATTGAGGATTATTCCGGCGGCGGCCTCGACTGATATCAGCACAACGGTCACCAGGACAAACGCGCTGAACCCGGCCCTGCCGAGGATGGCGACATTCAGCCCGAGCTGGGCGGAGCAGGGAATCGCAAAGGCGATGAGGAAAATCGCTATCAGCCGCTCCTTTCTGGATCTGAGACTGCGGGTGGTCATGGTAGCCATGGTCTTGCAGCCGAATCCGAGAACAATCGGCATAACTGCCTTGCCTGACAGACCCAGCCGTTTGAAGGACCGGCGCAGAAGAACGGAGAGGTTGGGCAGGTATCCGACATCCTCGAGGAATCCGAGCAGGAGAAAGAAGATCGAGAGGATAGGCAGGACCGTTATGACGGCATTGAGCAGACCGAGGGTCAGCAGACCGTAGTCGCCGACGAGCAGATTCTCCAGAAAAGGTGAAGCCACTCCGTCCCGCACAAACTGTGCAATGGGCTCGCCGACACCCGTCTCAAGCTGTTCCCCGATCCATCCGGCCGCTTTGACGACCAGCAGGTAGACCGCCAGCAGAACTGCAGCGAGAAAAAACAGACCCCACAGCGGGTGACGGCTGTAGTAGGCTGCCTTCAAGGCAAAACCGCTGCTCTGCGGCGTAACGGAACCGAGCACCTGTGAACTGATCCCATCAACCCAGCGGCCCCGCTCCCTGATAATCCTTGCTGCCGGATTGCCGGGAACAACCGCCTGCAGGGCATTCGAGGCGGCGGCAAGGGATTGCCTTGCCGACAGGCTGAGCCCCCAGTAGCGCCAGTCCCCTGATGCGCTGGCGGTATCAGCTACATAGGGATCCTTGAGGAGAGACAGAAGGGCGCAGACTCTGGCTGTTCCACTCTCCCCTCCGATTTGTCCGCTGAGACTCTGCACAACCCGTTCAATCTCTTCGGAGTATTTCAGCGGGTTCTGCACGGCGGCAGCATGAGCGGCAGCCTCCTTCAGATCATACAGCCGTCCCCCGCCCGGAAGACCGGCTTCAATGACCGGGACCTGCAGCAGCCGTGAAAGCAGTGCTGAATCTACCATTTTCCCCTTACGCGCCGTCTCATCGACTGCAGTCAGACAGATTACGAGGGGGAGCCCGAGCTCGAAAAGCTCCGCTGTGAGGTAGAGCGACTGCTTGAGCCGGTTCGCGTCAATGCACTGGATCAGAATGTCGGGACGGAGCTCGATTGCCAGTTTCCTGAAAATAAGCTCCTCTTCCGAGTAGGCGGTAAACCCGTTGATGCCGGGCATATCGGTTACCTCATACAGCGTTTGCTCGAATAGGTATGAGGAGGTCTTCGGCTCAACCGTGGTCATCGGATAATTCGCCACGAGTGCGTAGGTTCCAGTCAGCTGATTGCACACCGTCGTCTTACCGGAGTTGGCGAGTCCTGTGACCAGTATCTGCCTGCGCGCTGCGGGTTGCTTCATATCCTGACAGTAAAGATTATGGTAGGATCAGTCAATATGATCCTCAGGGACCGGTTGCCCGCCCCCTGAACTCCCGATACAATGCACCCATGGAACTGCTGCTCCCGGCCGGAGGATTCCAGGCAGGTATACAAGCCCTCGACCACGGCGCCGATGCCGTCTACTTCGGATTCGGCCGGTTCTCTGCCCGCGGGCGGGCGGAGAACTTCACGTTTGATGAAGTCCGCCGTCTTAAAACCAGGGCTGTCGAGCGCGAGGCGAGGATCTACGCCGCCTTCAACACCATTGTCACCGATGCTGAATTTCCAGCCTTCAGGGCGGTCTGCGATCAAGCCGTCACTGCCGGAATCGACGCCGCGATAGTTCAGGACCTCGGCGTTCTGCACTACATCCGCAGCGCCTATCCCGGTCTGCCGGTCCACGCATCGACCCAGATGGCGGTTCATACCGTTTCCGGGCTCAGGCAGCTTCACCGCCTCGGGGCTGCCAGGGCAGTGCTCTCCCGGGAGCTTACCATTCCCGAAATAGCCGCCCTCCACAGGGAAGTTCCCCAGATTGAACTTGAAGTATTTGTCCATGGCGCACTCTGCTACAGCGTATCGGGGCTGTGCCTCGCATCGGGAATGCTGCTCGGCCGTTCGGCCAACAGGGGGGAGTGCGGGCAGGTCTGCCGTACCTGGTTTTCCTCAACGGAAGCCTCTCCATCCGCGGGGTATTTTTTCTCCATGAAGGACCTTGAGCGCCCCCATGCTGTGCAGGAGCTTACAGCGGCCGGGGTCTGCGCCCTGAAGATTGAGGGAAGGATGAAAAGCCCCGAATACTGCGCCGCAGCAGCCGATTACTACCGATCGGTTCTGGACACCGGCGGCGGGGAAACGCCTGAGAGACTCAGGACCATCTTCTCCCGGGCTGTGACCGAGGGGTGGAGCGAAAGCCGAGCCTCAGGGGAAAGACTGACCGTCCCCGACTACCCCGGTCATAGAGGCATACCGGCAGCGGTAGTTACCGCAGCCGACCCGAAACGGAACACAGTCGAGCTCCGCGTTCTGACCAGACTCAGCCTCCGCGACGGACTGCTCTATCTGACGGCAGGCAGGAAATCCGGTCTGCTTGAGCCCGTCCGCTTTTCCCTCTCACGGATGCAGAGCCCTGAGGGGGACAGCCTCACACAGGCCGAAGCTGGCAGCCGCGTTCTGATCTGCGTTCCGACTGCCATGAACGCGGGAGATACGCTCAGCAGGATCTCTGCTTCAGACCAGACTCTCCCGCTCACAAACCCCGATTCGATTCACCCCTGGAAGTACCCGGTTGATCTGTCGCTCAGGGCGGACCATGCATCCGCCGCTGTTTCGGGATCTGTTCCCGGCTGCAGCACCCCGGTCGAAGTCTCCCTCGACGTCCCGGTGGAACGGGCACGCTCAGCCAAGGCAGTCGGGGCCTTTGCGGCAGCGGTTGAGAGAGCTTTCAGATCCTCGGCAGACTCCCTCTTTACCGCAGGAGACATCAGTCTGAGCAGCGGGTCACCGATACCTGAGCAGGAGCTGTTCATCCCGCCCTCAGGGCTCAAGGAGCTGCGCAGACGGTGGTTCAAAGAGGCTGATGAACGCTTTTAC
>CAYSRK010000108.1:0-7151 GCA_964433385.1 uncultured Spirochaetales bacterium | reverse complement strand
ACCCCCTGCAAAGGCGATCCGGCGGTGGCCAAGGTCATAGAGGTGCTCCGCTGCGCTGCGGGCACCGGCGGTATTATCCATACCCACACAGCTGATGCCGGCCGGACTGTGCTGACGGGCTAACAGCACGCAGGGCAGCTGTTCGTCCTGTACGGCGAACAAGATGGGGTCTTCTGCAAAAGCAGCCATAACAATTACCCCATCCGGCTTCAGGGCAGGATCATAGAGGAGGGCGCTCGCCACATGCTCCGGCTTCAGGGGGGGGTCGTGGGCAGCGAGAATCATCTGTCCGCCGGCTTCTTCGACCACTGCGGCGCGGATGCCCTGGAGCAGCTCACTGAACACCTGACGGGACTCCATGCTCATAGGATGGATGATGAGAACGGTCTTCTCCTGCCGGGAAACATCCCTTCTTTCACCCTCACGGGCATTCAGCTCGGTAAGGGCTTTCATGACCCGCTCTTTCATCTGCGGCGATACATGAGGCTTGTTGTTGAGGGCAAGCGATACAGTACTTTTAGAAACCTTTGCCCTTCGGGCAATTTCTGATACTGAGGGCATTCGCTCCTCCTTCGAACATGTATTATAAAAAACGTTCGATCAGCAGTCAAGCGATGTATGCACAACGGTTGTTCGAATATCGTTCGACACTTATTCCGTAAAAGGCTCTGCAAAATACTGTATAACAACCTTTTTGCTCGTATATAACAAGTTTTTGTTGACAGTTCGAGTAGCGTACTGCTACAATTTAGATCGAACGTTCTATTATTTGTTCGTTCTATTTATAGAACTGCCGCATACTCTGGTTCTGCGGCCCATACCCAAAAGGAGGAATTCTTATGAAGAAGATTGGATTGCTGATGCTCATCAGTCTGCTCATGACCCCCGCACTGCTGATAGGGCAGGGCGCTTCTGAGGCTCCCGTGCAGAAAAAAGATGTCATCCGCTTTGTCTGGTTTACCGACGGTCCAGACCAGCCTGCCATTGAGGCGCTGGTGGAACAGTACGAGGAAGAAAATGTTCAGACCGACGTGGAGTTCTCCATTGTACCGTTCGGGGAGCTGAATCAGCTGCTTATCACTCAAGCATCTGCCGGACAAGCCCCGGATGTCGCCCGGGTAACCGAACCCTACCGGTTTTTTGAGTTTGGCCTGGACCTTCGCCCCTACACGGAACCCGGATTTGAAAATCTGTTTCTTGAAGGTCCGATAAAGCTGGTTACCGGTCCCCAAGGGGAGATTTTCGGATTTCCGCAGGACCTCACGATGAACGGACCGTTTGTCAATGTCTCGCTCTTCAAACAGGCTGGCGTTGCGCTTCCTGAAGGGGACGTTCCCTGGGAAACCTGGTTTGAACTGGCAAAAAAAGTCAAGGATATAACCGGGGTTCCCTATGCTGCAGCGGCAGACCGGAGCGGCCATCGTCTCGCCGGCATCATTCAGTCCTACGGAGGCAGCTACTTCACCCCGGATGGAAAGAGCCTTAACCTCAACTCACCCGAAACCCGCGGAGCGCTGCAGACATTTGTGGAACTGCACGATAAAGGCATCATGCCCCTCGATATCTGGGCTGGCGGCAGCGGGTATGTCGGCGGAAACCAGCAGTTCATCAACGGTCAGCTGGTCATGTACATCAGCGGCAACTGGCAGGTTGCCCAGTTCGCATCAACTATCGGCGATTCTTTTGAGTGGAAAGCGGTTGCCAACGGCGTAAATGTGCAGAGCGGCGGCATGCCGGGCGGTAAGTTCCTTATGGCTTTCGACAGCGGCAGGAATCCTGAGGCAACCGGCGATTTTATTCAGTTTCTCTCAAGTAAGGAGAGCCTGGCAGCCTATGCATCCGAGGCAATGTTCCTTCCGGCCCGTATCGATCTGCTGGAAGAGGGCGTCGATTACCCGGTGCGCAGCGATGTTATGAATACCTTTCTTGCTGATCTGAGCCGGCTTCCGGCTACGGCTTACTCCGACAACTACCACCTGAGCTTCGGTCCCGTCGGCAATGTGGTCCGCGACCGCATCACCCAGGCGATAACCGGAGAACTCACGTTCAGTCGCGCTATGGAGCTTATGATCCGGGAAGCCGGAGAGGTCATGCAGTAAGCTGATACTGCTCAGCAGATTCGGTACGGAGCGGGAGTTTCCTTTGACTCCCGCTCCTTTCCGGTCTGCTTCGGCAGCGAACGACCAGCAAAGGAGTTCCGCATACCTTCCATGAAAACCCTGAAAGCCGCTAAAAAGAAACATCGTCTGTCCCCGGCTCCCTATCTGTTCCTGCTGCCGAACAGCATAATCTTCATTCTTTTCATCATTATTCCGGCAGTGTCAAACTTTACGATGAGCCTCTACCGCACCTCACCGTTTCGTGACCGTGAGTTTGTCGGACTGGACAATTTCCGCTACATCCTGACTGTCGATGACCTGTTCCCCCGGAGTCTCGGGAATCTTACCCGGTTCGTCGTGTGGGATGTCCTGCTCATCGTAGTTCTGTCGATCGCCATCGGGGTACTGCTCAATCAGGCTGTCAGGGGGAAAGGGTTTTTCCGGTCGGCATTTTTCTTTCCGGTGCTGCTTTCCCCCGTAGTGGTAGCACTGGTCTGGCAATGGATACTGCACAACCAGTTCGGCATCCTCAACGGGGTGCTCCAGAGCATCGGACTCGAGGGCCGGCCCTGGCTGCTGCGCCCTGACCTCGCCCGGACCTGGGTGGTGATAGTGCACGTCTGGGCAACAATCGGTTTTTTTGCCTTGATAATCCTCGCCGGGCTCCAGTCCATCCCGGCAAGTCTCTATGAAGCCTCCCGGGTTGACGGATCACGTCCATATCAGGATTTCATCTATATAACGTTTCCCATGCTGGCTCCCTCCATCGCCACGGTCACCATTCTCGGCATGATCCGGGCTTTTGAGATATTCGATCATATTTACATTCTCACTGGAGGAGGTCCGGGAACGTCAACGATGATGGTGGTTCAGTATATCTACCGGGCTGCGTTTGAGCTGGATCAGTTCGGCCGAGCTGCGGCTGCTTCCCTGGTTCTTTTCGTCATCATCCTCATGCTGACCATTGTGCAGTATCTCTTCGGCAAGCGGCGGGAGGCGTTATGACGATTATGTATACCCGTAAATTGAAAATCACCGGAAAGGTGCCGGTGAAACGCAGAAAAACTCCCCTTGCGGTTGTCCTTCTGCTCACCATCGGATCGGCGGTCATGTTTGTGCCGGTATTGTGGATTATCCTCTCTTCGTTCAAGAGCCTCTCCGAAATTTACCGGTCGCCTCCGACATTTCTGCCCGAGCGCTGGATATTCACCAACTATACCGAAGCTGTTGCCAAGTTCCGATTTCTGCGCTATCTGCTGAACAGCCTGCTGGTGACGGCAAGCGCTACGCTGATCACGCTGGTAATCAATTCAATGGCGGCATTCGCCCTAAGCAAATATCAGTTCCCGGGTAGAAGTATTATATTTCTGCTTATGCTTGCAACGCTCATGATTCCGATCCGAGTCATCATGCTGCCGGTCTATCTTATGGTAGCCCGCCTGGGCATGGCCAATACGCTGCTGGGTATCATCATCCCTCCGTCAGCCACTCCTACCGGAGTCTTCATCCTGCGGCAGTATATGCTTACCATCTCGGATGAGATGATTGATGCGGCAAAAATAGACGGGGCGGGGCACTTTTCGATCTATTGGAACATAATGCTTCCCCTCTGCACTCCGGCCCTTGCGGTTGTCACGGTTTTCTCGGTCATGTGGCGCTGGAACGATTTTCTCTGGCCGCTGATCGTCATCAACCGGGAGAAGCTGTTTACTCTCCAGCTTGCCCTCGCCCGCTTCAGGGGGGAGCTAGTTACTGACTGGAATTACGTCTTAGCTATGACGGTGCTGAGCATCATCCCTATTGTCGCGGTATTTGCAGGAATGCAGAAATACCTTATTCAGGGCATCGCATCTACCGGTCTGAAGGGGTAGAATAACCTAAGCGGGGGATAAACCGCAGATATTCGCCTCTGCCCGACCCATCAAGTATCGGAGGATAGTACCACAATGAACCTGCAAGAACTGCCGAAACACACGTCCGACCACTTCACCGGGTCTGGGTATGCTCGCCGGTATTCCGGCAGTCCAAGCTTTTCGGTCGATATTCTCGAAGAATGGCTTGTCCGTGTCAGGATTCTGCCGGATGGTATAAGCCGCCTCGACCGTACCTGGATGATTCTGGGATCCGCAGCTCCCCTCGATATTCCAAAGGAGGGAAGAAATCGGGATGATTACGGGGTATTCTCCTGTCCCGAGTGGGTGGGAGGGACTGCCGGGACCTACACCTTCCTCAAAACCGACTCTCTTGAGGTGCGGATTGATCGTGAAACAACCTGTCTGAGCTGGTACGATGCCGCGGGAAACAAGTTTGCCGGTGACCTTCCCTCAAAACCCTATATAGTCGATACGGAGGGCAGGAGCGTATTTCATTATCTCGTGCGTGAACCCCGGGAGGCATACTACGGCTTTGGAGAGCGGACCGGACCGCTGAACAAACGGGGGAGCAGAATGCGGATGCAGAATCTTGACGCCCTAGGTTACGATGCCCGCACAACTGACCCGCTGTACAAGCATTGGCCGATCTATATCACCTTCCGGCCGGATCTGCAGATTGCGTACGGGCTTATCTACGATAATCTCGCGGATACGGTCTTTGACCTCGGCAGGGAGATTGATGCCTATCACAAGGACTACCGCTACTGGCACGCAGAAGATGGTGATATTGACTATTACATGGTTTTCGGACCCTCCATTCAGGAGGTAGTGAAGCGGATTTCTCTGCTGATCGGGCGGATTCCCCTTCCTCCCCGGTGGTCGCTGGGTTATCTTGGTTCCGGGATGGGGTACACCGACAGTACGCAGGCTTCGTTCCGGCTCGATGAGTTTGCGCAGCTGTGCATAAAGCACGACATACCCTGCGATATGTTTCACCTCTCGTCGGGTTATTCGATGAGCAATGACAACAAACGGTATGTGTTCGCCTGGAACCGGGACCGGGTTCCGGAACCGGAATCCGTCAGCCGCCTTTTTCACCAGGCGGGAATCAAGGTAGCGGCAAATATTAAACCATGTCTGCTGGATACCCATCCTGAGTATCAGGAAGCTGACGGGGAAGGACTGTTTCTTCAGGACGATCAGGGGCCGCATCTGAGCATGTTCTGGGGAGGCAGAGGATCCTACATTGACTTCACCTCCGAAAGCGGATACCGCTGGTGGAAGAGAAAAGTTACCGAAGAGATACTCGACTATGGGATTGACGCTACATGGAACGACAACAACGAGTATGAGATCTGGAACAGCACTATTCAGTGTGAAGGGTTCGGCCGTTCTGTACCCATTGCCCTGGTAAAACCTGTCCAGAGTCTTCTGATGACCCGGGCATCCTCCGAAAGCCAGCGCGAAAGCAGTCCTGGCCTGCGGCCGTATCTTATCTGCCGTTCCGGCTGTCCCGGTGTTCAGCGGTATGCCCAGTCCTGGAGCGGTGACAACTCCACCAGCTGGGAAACGCTGCGTTACAACATTCCCATGGGGCTGGGGTTGAGCATTTCAGGTCAGCCCAATACCGGCCATGATGTGGGGGGATTCTGGGGTGATGCCCCATCCCCGGAACTGTTTATCCGCTGGATTCAGAACGGGATTCTGCACCCCAGATTCTCTATACACTCATGGCGGCTTGACGGCACAGCATCAGAACCCTGGATGTACCCGGAAATTACATCCTTGATCAGAGAGCTGATCCGTTTCCGCTACCGGCTGATTCCCTACTTCTATTCGCTCTTTGCTGAAGCCTCCAAATACGGAACTCCGATCATCCGCCCCCTGATTTATCAGTTTCCCGAAGATCCGAGGCTTATTGACGAATCGTTTGATTTTCTGATCGGTCCAAAGCTGCTGGCTGCCTCAGTCTTTACCGAAGGAGCCCGCCGACGGGACCTGTATCTGCCCGCTGGAACCGACTGGTGCGATATTGCGACAGGGAAGTGGTACCCCGGCGCCACCGACGTGACCGTTCCGGCCCCGCTTGAGCGAATTCCGCTGCTGGCTGCTGAAGGAGCTCTGATTCCCATGGGGAGGAGCATGCAGTATGTCGGTTCGGAAGCTGATAATGTCAGGCAGGTACTGGCATTCCCCGGGAAGGAGGGGTCATGGCAGTTTGACCTGGTGGAGGATGACGGGGTAACAAACGACTATCGTGAAGGCAGACAGACGATCCTGCGGCTACAGGTAGAGAGTGATCCTTCCCGAATTCTTCTCGGCATCAAGTATCTGTCGAGGGGGTATCAGCTCCCCTATACTGTGATCGATTTTCTTCTTCCTCAGGGTGAAAAACGACCGGTGGCATGTCAGCACCAGTGCGAAGAATCAGCACCCCTGCCCGACGGCCGGAGAGTGATTACGATTACCGCATCGACCTAACGGAGGATATGCCGCAGCTAGATTCAGCTCTGCGGGACTCAGTCGATTGGGTACAGCAGGAAATACAAAGAATGGCGGAGAGTAAAACTGAGTACACAACAAGCAGCTGCATCAAGAGGGCTGAACAGAATCCGATTGTGTCATCGAAGGATGTTCCCTACGGTTCAAATCTGCTGTTTAACGCCGGAGTAACCAAATACCGTGATAGATATGTCATGGTTTTTCGAAATGACTACGGGTACAGGGGAGAAGGTGTCTTTGAAGGCACGAGTATCGGTCTTGCTTACAGCAAAGACGGCATCAGCTGGGAGGTAGAGAAGAAACCGTGCTTCATATGGGAAGATGAAGAGACGAGGAGAGCATATGATCCCAGATTAACGGTAATTGAGGGCAAGTGTTATATGTGCTTTGCCGTTGATACCCGGCATGGCATCAGAGGCGGCATAGCGTCTACGGAAGATTTTGAAGCATTTGAAGTGATATCATTGTCGGTACCCGATAATAGAAACATGGTACTGTTTCCCGAGAAGATCGGCAGCCGGTATGTCAGACTGGAGAGACCGTTTACCGTATACAGCAGGGGCGGAATTGACCGGTTTGACGTATGGCTTTCAAGGTCCCCTGACCTCAGATTCTGGGGAGAATCAGGGCTTGTGCTGGGAGTTGAACACGTCCCGTTTGCCAATGACAAAATTGG
>CAYSRK010000107.1:0-7325 GCA_964433385.1 uncultured Spirochaetales bacterium | reverse complement strand
CCTCTCCCCGCAGTTTTTTCCGCAGTTTTTCAATAATCTGTTTCATGAAGCTCCGTAAGAACGACAGCATCGCACACAACAGTCAGCTTCACAAGCTTCTCATATGCCCCCGGAGTCACCTCCGACGAGGTATCGATGGACAGCGGAAGCAGCCTCTCTCCCGTGAGAAAGCGCCCGAACGACCAGCGATGCCCCGGTAACCGCATCACCGGCGGCAAACACCTTGGGCACCGAGGTGCGGCAGCGTTCGTCAACGGCAATGCTTCCCGCCTCATCCCGGTCAGCCCCGAACTGTCTGACCAGCGGAGAATCACGGTAGGGAACAAATCCCATACTCAACAGGACCAGATCAGCCTCGATAGTCACATCAGAGCCGGGGATCTCCCTCAGCTGCCGGCCAACCGGCTCAACCCCAACACACCGCAGCTTCTTCACCGCGCCCCCGCTGCCGTAAAACTCCTTGACGAGCAGTCCCCACAGCCGGGTGCACCCCTCCTCATGCGCGCTGGCTGTACGGAGAACCCGCGGCCACTGCGGCCAGGGGTTGTCGGGCATCCTCTCCTGGGGCGGAGCCGGCAGCACCTCTATCTGGGTAACCGAACGACAGCCGCGCCTGATTACCGTGGAAACACAGTCAGCTCCCGTATCGCCGCCCCCGATGACGACGACGCTGCGCCCCTTGGGATCGATCAGCTCCGCCGGATCTACCGCATCCCCATAGAGCAGTTTTGTCTGCTGAGTGAGAAACTCCATCGCAGGGTATATTCCCGAAAGTTCTCTCCCTGGAACATCTATATCGCGATGCTTCGGCGCCCCTGATGCGATGAGCACCGCATCGAAGTTTTTCAGGATATAGCGGGCGGAAAGATCACTGCCCGCCTCAACCCCGGTTTCGAAGCGGACCCCCTCCTGCCGCATCTGTTCAGCTCGCCGCGCGATGAGGCTTTTATCCAGCTTGAAAGCGGGAATCCCGTACTGCAGAATTCCGCCGATGCGGTCTGATTTTTCCAGCACCGTAACCGAATGTCCCTTCCTCGCCAGCCTCTGGGCAGCTGCAAGACCCGCCGGTCCCGAACCGATGACCGCAACAGTCCTCCCGGTCTTCACGTCCGGCGGTTCAGGCACGATCCACCCCTCTTTCCAACCCTTCTCGGCAATCTGCAGCTCAATATGGCGACAGATGGTCGGAGCACCGTCGAGAGCAAGCGTGCAGGCAGCCTCACACAGCGCAGGGCAGACCGAACCGGTGAACTCAGGAAAACTGCAGGTTGCATGCAGCAGCTTAAGCGCCTCCTGCCACCTGCCCCGGTAGACCGCATCGTTATAGTCCGGGATGAGATTGCCGAGCGGACATCCGTAGGCATGGCAGAAGGGAACCCCGCAGTCCATGCAGCGGGCTGCCTGCTCTCTCAGCTCCTCCTCGCTCAACATGATTTCAAACGGCCTGAAATCACCGACCCGCTCGGAAGGCGGCCTGTACGAGGGCGCCCTCCGCGGATAGTCGAGGAAACCAGTCGGCTTACCCATGGAACACCTCCTCCGTGGCAGAGAGCGTTTCATCGTCCCTGTCCTCTCTCATTCTCATCCGTTGAACAGCCGTACGGTAGTCTGCCGGAACAACCTTAACAAAAAGGGGCAGCTGGGTCTCCCAGTCGGAAAGCACAGCGGCTGCAGCTGCGCTTCCGGTGTACTGCAGATGCCGCTCGAGCAGACCGCGCAGCAGGTCCCGGTCATCAGGACTGCGCACGCTCTGCAGATCCACCATATCAAGATTGCATCTGCTGTCGAACAGCTCAGCGGGGTCATACACAAAGGCTGTTCCCCCGCTCATCCCGGCGGCAAAGTTTCTCCCTGCCGAACCGATGACGACAACCGTACCCCCGGTCATGTATTCACAACCGTGGTCCCCCACCCCCTCGACAACCGCGGTTGCGCCGCTGTTGCGCACGGCAAACCGTTCGCCGGCCCTGCCGTTGATGAATATCTCCCCGGCCGTGGCCCCGTAGAGGACCACGTTTCCGCAGATAGTGTTCCGCTCAGCCTTGAAACCGGCATGAGCAGGTGCTGCAATGATGATTCTCCCGCCGCTCATTCCCTTGGCCACATAATCATTGGCATCTCCCTCGAGGTAAAGGCTTACCCCCGGAGCGAGAAACGCTCCGAAACTCTGCCCGGCAGTACCGGTGAATCGGATGCTCACCGTCCCGTCGGGCAGCCCCTCGGGTCCGAATCTGCGGACAATCTCACCGCCCAGAGCAGCCCCGATGGTGCGGTCTCGGTTGCTTATACCCATCTCCAGCTTCAGCGGAAGCGGGGAGGACCAGAAATCCTTCATGCACAAAGCAATCTTCTCCTCACATCCCCCGCTGATTCGCCGTGCGGCCGGACGCGGGATATGGTGCAGCGGCCGCTTCAGCTGCAGATGCCCGGTATCGAGAATCCTCTCCAGATTAACCTGGCCAGCCTTCCAGTGCTTCAGGGCCGGCCTGAAATCGAGCCGGTCGACCCGGCCGACCATCTCCTCAACCCTTCTGAAGCCCAGCTCGGCCATCACCTCCCGCAGCTCCTCGGCGACAAACCGGAGAAAACGGACCACAAACTCCGACTTTCCGAGAAATTTCTTTCTCAGCGCCTCATCCTGCGTTGCCACTCCCACGGGACAGGTATTCAGATGACATTTGCGCATCATGACACAGCCGAGGGTAATGAGCAAAGAAGTCCCAAACCCGAACTCCTCAGCCCCGAGCATAGCCGCTGCGGCAAGGTCACGACCGGTTTTCAGCTGCCCGTCAACCTGGACAATAATCCCATCACGCAGATTGTGCAGAACCAGTGCCTGCTGCGTCTCCGCAAGACCCAGTTCCCACGGAAGACCCGCGTACCTGATCGCGGTGAGCGGAGAAGCGCCCGTTCCCCCATTCTGTCCCGAAATAAGGACCCGATCCGCCTTTGCCTTGGCAACACCCGAGGCAATTGTTCCCACTCCGGCCTCTGATACCAGCTTCACCGAAACCTCAGCTCTGCTGTTAACGCTTTTCAGGTCCATGATCAGCTGCGCCAGATCCTCAATTGAATAGATATCATGGTGGGGCGGCGGGGATATGAGCGTTACTCCCGACATCGTGTGCCTGATCTTGGCGATGTAGGCTGATACCTTATGCCCGGGCAGCTGCCCCCCCTCCCCGGGCTTGGCCCCCTGAGCCATCTTGATCTGCAGCTCATCGGCATGCACCAGGTACTCAGTCGTTACCCCGAAACGTCCGGAGGCTACCTGCCTGATCCGTGAGCGGGCGCTGTCCCCGTCGGGCAGAGGGATATTTCTCAGCGGATCCTCACCTCCCTCTCCGCTGTTGCTCCTGCCTCCGATCCGGTTCATCGCCATGGCAACCGCCTCATGCGCCTCTCGGCTGATGGACCCGATTGACATGGCAGCGGAAACAAACCGCTTCGTGATATCTTCTACCGGTTCCACCTCATCAATCGGTATGCTGCCGCCCGGTTTAAACCCTATGAGCCCCCGAAGCTCCCCGTTTTCGCGGTAGTACCCGTCCATTAACCGTGTGAACTGCTTGAAAACCCTGTAGTCATCGGTACGCACCGCCTGCTGCAGGAGTGAAATCGCCTCCGGTGACCAGTAGTGTCGGTCGTTTCCCCGACGGTAGCGGTATATACCGCCAGGTTCGAGGAGCTTTGTCCCGCCATTGCCTGAATGGAATGCCCGCGCATGCCGCTGCGCCGTTTCCCGACTGATCTCCCGGAGACCTGCTCCGCCGATCCGTGATATCGTGCCGGTAAAATAGGTATTGATCAGCGACTCATCGAGCCCGACAGCCTCAAATATCTGGGTACCGAAAAAACTGTGAAGCGTGGAAATTCCCATGCGGCTGAAGGTTTTCAGCAGCCCCTTCTTCAAGGCATTGACGTAGTTGTCACCGGCCGCCTCGGGAGAGAGCTCTCCAAGACTGCCGCTCTCGGCCAGATTACGCACCGCTGCAAAGGCGAGGTAGGGACAGACTGCATCAGCCCCGAATGCTACGTGCAGGGCGGTATGGAAGACCTCCCGCACCTCGCCGGTCTCGATCACGATACCCGATCTTCCGCGCAGACCCTTCCTGATGAGGTGCTGGTGCAGAGCTGAGACGGCCAGGAGTGAGGGTATCGGGGCATACCTGCTGTCCGTCCTTCGGTCACTTAACATGATAATGGTTATATGGTTTTGTATATGGGCTTCTGCTTCCGCGCACATCCTTCCCAAGGCCTGTTCGAGACTGCTTCCGGTTTCGTCGGGAATAAAGAGGATGTCGACATCGGCAGCCTGCATTTCAGCCCGGCTGCTGCTGCGCAGACGCGCCATGTCCTGGGTACTGAGGATCGGGTGGCTTACTTTGAGAAACTTGAACGGACTCGGTCCATCGTCCAGCGGGCTGCTGCCGTTCTCAATAAAACTCTCAAGCGACATCACCAGCTGCTCCCGCAGCGGATCAATCGGGGGGTTGGTAACCTGGGCGAACATCTGCTTGAAGTAGCTGAAGAGCAGCTGAGGCTGACTGCTGAAGACGGAGAGCCCCATATCGTTGCCCATTGATCCAACCGCCTCCTGCCCCTGGGAAGCCATGGGGAGAATAAGCGTCTTCATATCCTCATCCGTATATCCGAAGACAAGGTACTTTTCCAGCAGTTCCTTCTCACCCAGCCCGGGGACATCCGACGGCATGAACAGACCGCGCAGCTCAATCCTCCGTTCCCGTACCCACCGCCGATAGGGGTGCCTGCGGGAAATGCGGGCTTTGATCTCGTTATCGGGGACTATCCGGTTCTGCTGCAGGTCAACGAGGAACATCTTGCCCGGCTGCAGACGCCCCTTTTCGCGGACTGTTTCAGGGGGAAGGTTCAGCACCCCGGTCTCAGAGGCAAGAACTACGAGACCGTCCCGGGTTACCGTATAGCGTGCCGGCCGCAGACCGTTGCGGTCAAGGGTAGCGCCGATGTACCTGCCGTCGGAGAATACTACCGCAGCAGGTCCGTCCCACGGCTCCATGATCGCTGCATGGTACTCGTAGAAAGCCCGCTTATCGGTGCTCATCTGCACCTCGGGGGAGTAGGCCTCCGGGATCATCATCATCATGACATGCGGCATCGACCTGCCTGCCATGGTGAAGAGCTCAAGGACATTATCGAATATTGCCGAATCACTGCCCTTCTCGTCTATGACGGGAAGCACCTCAGTGAGGGTCTCACCGAAGATCTCGGAACGGATGCTCCCCTCCCGGATCCGCTGCCGGGTACGGTTGCCCCGCAGGGTATTGAACTCTCCGTTATGGGCAAGGCACCGAAACGGCTGGGCAAGGCGCCATTCGGGAAGGGTATTGGTACTGAACCGTGAGTGGACAATCGCATAAGGGGAGACGAAACGGTCATCCCCCAGGTCAAGATAGTAGCGGTCCAGCTGCTCTCCGGTAAGCAGGCCTTTGTAGACTATACGCTGAGCCGAGAGACTGCAGATGTAGAACTGGCTCAGATCAAACGCGCTAACGGCGGTGACCCGTTTCTCGATCATTCGGCGCAGCCGGTAGAGCCGGCGCTCAAGCTCATCTGCTGAAGAAGAGGGCAGAGTGACAAAGAACTGTTCGGTCAGCGGCTCGGTAATGAGCGCCGCCTCCCCAAGGGCTGTGCTGTCAGTCGGAACCTGCCTGAACCCGAGAAGGACCCCGCCTGCTTCGTTTGTATACTCGGTGACGATCCTGCGGCAGAGTTCAGCAGCCTCCTGCTCCTTCGGCAGAAACGCCATCCCGACAGCGTACCCTCCGGCCTGAGGCAGCGCAAAATCCCGGCACACCTTCCGGAAAAAACCGTCGGGCAGGGCTGTCATGATTCCCGCACCGTCGCCGGTTGCAGCATCTGCTCCCACAGCTCCCCGATGCTGCATGTTTTTCAGGATCTCTATACCGCCGCGGATGACCGAGCTGCGGGATTCCCCGTCCAGATGAGCTATGAAGCCGATTCCGCAGCTGTCATGTTCGAAACGCGGATCATACAGTCCCGCGGGGGCAATCCTTCCCGCCAGGTTCCTCCGGGCTTCCGTGCCGGTCAGCTTCTTCGCCTCCATGTACGCTCCTCCTCCGCAATCATCCGCTCCGGGCTGTTAGTGTTGCATATTTATACATATTGTATGCATTACAATGACATGATCACGGTATGGTAAGGATTGTCATAAGGAAGGTCAACTATCTACTGGAGCAACTTTTAGGGCCGTTTTTTCAATCTCTGCGGTTTTCATGAGTTTTACGAGAAAAAACTTCTGCATTGTATAAGGATGCAGAAGTTTTCTCCTCATATCAGCGGGAAAAATATTTTACTCAGTGCCGATTCAGGGAGTCCAGGGCAGGTCTCCGGCATACAGTACCCGAAACCGTTCAAAGACCACCGGAATTTTCCTGTGGAACGGAAGCCCCATGTCATCGTATTCGCGTCGGAAGAAGTGCTCATGCGCCTCGCGCCAGTAAGCCTGCGAGCGGTCCCCCTCCCCCTCGGCGTACGCCTCCTCCTCCGAAATGTCATCGAACGGTTTGATGAGGACCTCAACGGTCTGAACAATCGCCCCGGGCATGCCGTTTCCATAGGCTATCATGGAGATATCGCCGCAGCGGGGGAGCTCTTCTCCGTCAAGATCATAGAGCTCATAGGCTGAAGAGGTGCCCGTCTTCACCCCGCTCTTCACCAGCGCAAGCAGATAGTTCGGCACATACTCCCCATACCCGAACGACCATACCTGGTACGGTTCGCCCCGGATTGACGGCACTGCCGCAGCTGCCTTCTTCCAGTACTCACCTTCAGCCGTCCGGCGCTCTGTAAGGGTAAAAAATCTGTAGGTAAGCTCCAGCTGATCGCGGCAGACCAGCTCCTGCTCAACGATAGGATCGGAAAAAGTCCGGATAAAATGATCATGAACGATCCCCGTTACCCGGAAACCGAGACTCTGGTAGAACTTCAGCTGTCTGATCCCGCAGGACCCGGTCTTGACAATCACCTTAGAGCAGTTTCTTGCCTTCGCAGCCCCAAGCATGTGCTCAACGAGCATCCGTCCCGTCCTTCGACCGCGGTAGGGTTCGGAAACAGCAATGGCGGTAATTTCAAACACCTTGCCTTCACGGCAGACCCCCGCTGCAATTCCTGTAAGCAGCCCGTTCACCTCAGCCCGGTAGAGAACCGCGTCTGCAAGAGGACGGGTATCATACTCCAGTGAGGGGTCGGCCTCACACAGCAGGTGGAGCACATCCTCCCTGATCCCGTTCTGGAGGCCCGTTTCTGACAGATGTTCGCAGATA
>CAYSRK010000106.1:0-18982 GCA_964433385.1 uncultured Spirochaetales bacterium | reverse complement strand
CTTCCTGCTCTTTCTCTCTTTCAGCGGATCGCTGAATTCGGGCTTGGCACAGGCTCTCAGGATTCCCCCTGCCCTCAGCGGCAGCGTACTGGCAGTCATTTCGTTTTTCGGGATGCGCTTCTTCGGGCAGGGGGTGCTTACCCTTGCCTCAAAAAACATGGTGGTGGTCTGGTTCAGCAGTCGGCGCGGCTTTGCTGCCGGTATCCTCGGCATCACAACCTCCTTCGGGTTTTCCTACGCACCCCGCCCGCTTCAGGGGCTGATCGACCGTTTCGGCTGGCAGGGAGCGCTGGTATCGCTCGGAGGATTTCTCCTGCTGTTCTTCATTCCTTTCGCCCTGCTGCTCTTCAGAAACAGTCCGGCTGAATGCGGACTTGCTCTGGAAGAGGGGGTAAAGCCGCCTAAGAGAAGCAGAGCGGATTCTGCCGAAGCCGGTCCTGCAATTGATCGGGATGCCCGGCAGGCACGCCGGGACTTCCGGTACTGGCTGCTGATCCTGCTGCTTTTTTTCTTCGCCCTGTTCAACACTGCCCTGACCTTTCACGTCATCTCCATCTTCACCTCCGCAGGCTATACTGCGGTTCAGGCTCTGAAGATCTTCCTCCCGATATCGGCGGTCTCGGTAGCTTCCCAGTTTATCGGGAGCTGGCTCAGCGACCGGATCAATCTGAAGTATATTGTCCTCGCTCTGAGTGCGGCGATGATCGCTGCGGCTTCCGCCCTCTCCCTGCTCGGAAGCAGCTTCTCGGTGCTGCTGCTGATCATCGGCATCGGCATCTCCATGGGGCTGTTCAATATTCTTAATATCATAGGATGGCCGAAACTCTTCGGCACCGCACATGTGGGTGCTGTCTCGGGATTCGGGATGGCCTTCATTGTAGCCGGGAGCGCGATCGGCCCGTGGATATTCAGTCTCCTCTTCCGCTTTACCGGCGCCTACCGTGCCGCAGGACTCTTCGGCCTGTGCTTCTCCTTTGCTGCCGGGCTGCTTACCCTGCTGTGGAAGGATACCCGCTGAGGGCGGTTCAGTCCTTGCCCCTCCGGTCCATCTGTCAGTATGTTTTCTCTATGAAACAGCACATATACCTGATCCTGGCAGTAATCGGCATCATTCTTCCGATGAGCCAGTTCATCCCGGCCGCTGCCGAAGGCAGCTTCAGCGTATCCGGCATGGCGGCCGAGATGACAGCTACCCGAACGGTAACCGGCATAGCGCTCGATTTTCTCGTAGCTGTCGCTGCCGGCTTCACCTTCGGGCTGCTTGAAACCCGCCGTCTGAAAATCCGCCGCTGGTGGATTCCGCTTATCGGCACGTTTCTCATCGGGTTTTCCTTCGGATTGCCGTTCTTTCTCTACCTGCGGGAGCGGGCGCTTGCCGCTTTGCATCAGACTGACGGGTAAGCTGCGTCCACAGGAACATTACTCTATACCAATTCCTACAAACTCCCATCTGTGATAAGATCATAAGTCGGTTGATGTGCAGATTGCATGAGGGGGAGCAGATGGATTACTCTTCATTAACACGGGAGCAGCTCCTAACGCTGGCCAGAGAGCTTACCCTCCTCAAGGACCAGCTGCTTGAGGATAAGAATCAGGAGGCTTCTCTGGAGTTTGCCTGGACAGGCAACCTCGGCCACTGGTATCTCACCTTTGAGACCGGGAATGCAGTATTCAATCCTCTCAAGCTTGAATCCCTGGGATTTACTGCAGAGGAGGTGGGAATACCGGTGCACTACAGTTTTTTCACCGACAGGATTCACCCGGACGATTACGAAACGACTATGGAAGCTATGCGGCGGAACATGACGGGAGATTCTCCCGTGTATGAGTGCGAGTACCGTATTGCCGCGAAAGACGGCAGCTGGAAGTGGTTTCTCGACCGGGGCAAGGTGACGAGGCGGGATGAATCAGGCAGACCGCTCATAGCCGCCGGCATTGTCTTCGACATCACGGATACGAAGATGAACCAGCAGCACCTGGAATCGGTGAACCGGGAACTGCAGTACGAGTCAACTGTCGACAGCCTCACCGGGATTCTGAACCGCAGGGCGATCATGAATGAGCTGAAACACAGAATCGAAGAGGCGAAAACCTTTTCCGAGCCGTTGACCGCAGCCCTCTTCGACCTTGATAACTTCAAACGGATCAACGATACCTACGGTCATCTCAAAGGCGATGAGGTGCTGAAGGGGACAGCTGAGATCATACAGGGGATTATCAGGGGGCTTGACTCAGTCGGACGCTATGGAGGTGAGGAGTTCCTGCTGATCTTTCCCAGGACATCCATCGACAAGATTAAGAATGTTTCCCAGCGTATCCTTTCTTCGATACGCTCCCATGATTTTGGAAACGGGGTCTCCGTGACGATCAGCGGCGGAGTCAGTATGTACGAGGCGGGGATGAGCGTGACCGCACTGCTGGAGATGGCTGACAGCCGCCTCTATCAGGCCAAAGAGCTCGGCCGAAACCGGGTTGTAGGGTTTGAAGAGAGTCCTGAGAGGTGATTATGGGCAAGGAGCGGGCCTACGATGCAGTGGTGATAGGAACAGGAACGGCGGGGGATACTGCCGCCGGCCTGCTCGCCGAGGGGGGCTTGGCGACAGCAGTCATCGACAAGCGGCCGTACGGCGGTACGTGCGCCCTGCGCGGATGCCAGCCGAAGAAGTTTCTCGTGACTGCAGCCCACCTTGCCGCTGAGACCCGTGCCGTCACGGGAAAAGCGTTCTCCCAGCCTGCGGTCGTGGACTGGGGTCAGCTGCAGGCCTTCAAGCGGTCATTCACTGACCCCGTGCCGGACAATACGGAGCAGTCGTTCAGGAAGCGCGGGATAGACACCTATTCGGGCACCGCAGAGCTGCTCGGGGCAGGAGCTGTCCGGATCGTCGAGGCTGATACGGTGCTCACGGCGAAATCGATTGTGCTCGCCTGCGGAAGCGTTCCGCGCAGGCTGTCCCTTCCCGGCAGCATCAGTCCATCTGTGAGCGACGATTTTCTCGAACTCGAAGAACTTCCCGAATCCCTGGTGTTCATCGGCGGCGGCTATATATCACTCGAGTTTGCCTTCGTTGCCGGTTTGTGCGGCAGTAAGGTCACGGTGCTCCAGAGGGGAGACAGGATGCTGCCGAGGTTCCCCGCCTCCCTTACGGATAGGGGCAGCGCCCAAGCCGGGAAATACGGGGTAAGGCTGCTGACCGATGTCGAGGTGACTGCAGTTCATGAGCGGGGAGATTCCAGGGTGGTCGAGACCCGTTCTCACAGCAGTTTTCCGGCAGATTTTGTCATGGCGGCTGTGGGCAGGGACCCTGATATTGCCGGGCTCGGACTGGAAGCTGCCGGCATCAGGACCGGCAGACGGGGCATTGCTGTTGACAGGTATATGCAGACCTCAGTCCCCGACATCTACGCCGTGGGAGACTGTGCCGAGACGGTCCAGCTCTCCCCTGTGAGCGACATGGAAGCGCGGACAGCGGCAGCCAATATACTTGCCGGCAACCGGCATGAGATGCGAAAGAGAGTATCCTATGATGCTCTGCCCACTGTGGTTTTCACCTATCCGCAGATGGCGAGCATCGGCATCAACGCGACAGAGGCAGCGGCTTCCGAGAGGGAGTTTACCGTCCGGACCGGCAGCGGCAGCGGCTGGCCGAACTACCGGAGAATTGGAGCGGATCTGGTCTATTACGAGACGGTGGTCGACAGGAAATCGGACCAACTGCTCGGGGCTCAGCTGGCAGGTCCGTACGCAGGTGAGCTTATCAATCTCTTCGCGGCGGCAATGAGAAGCGGGATGACTGTCTCCGAGCTGAAGGAGCTGCCCTGGGCCTATCCCACCTACAGCTCTGATATTAAGTATATGGTGTAAACCTCGTGCGGTTCTGAAGAAATAACGCCGTACAGACAGAAAAAACCGTTCCCTCGGTCCCAGGAAACGGTTTCAGCACACAGTCGGCAAATAAGTTCTCTTAGAGGCGCCGACCGGATTCGAACCGGTGCATAAAGGTTTTGCAGACCTCCCCCTTACCACTTGGGTACGGCGCCGTTGGAGGTTTTCCACCTTATCAGAAACGGACGTTCTGTGCAAGTCGGGGAGATTCATTCTCTCCTCTGAAGTGTTATCAGCAAACCGCCTTTGCCATAGCCTCAGCTATACGGTTAAGTCCGGCAAAGTGCTCCTCGTGGGCAGAGAGCCGTGCCTCAACCGGGTCGGCAACCAGGTTCCACTTATTCCGCTCCAGATAGGAGATCATCGTCTTCACCCCGCCCCCGCTCCAGCCGTAGGTGCCGAAGACTCCGAAGCAGCGGTCCTTGATCCCCTTGTGGGAGAGGTTGATGAGAAACGACTCCATCGGGGGGAACAGCCCGTTATTGTAGGAACTGCTGCCGAGGATAATCCCGTTGTACTTCCAGATCTCATTGATGATGTACGAAGGATGGGTGGTGGAGGAGTTGAGCACCCGCACATTCTGAATCTTCAGCTCGGCGAGCTTGCGGGCGATGAAGTCGGCCATGTGCTCGGTGTTTCCGTACATGGAGCCGTAGACAATGACCACTCCCGGTTCGGTCTCCTGCCGGCTCCACTTGTCATAGCTGGAGATGATCCGCTGCGGATTGCTCCGCCAGACCGGTCCGTGCGTGCTTGCCACGATCCTGATATCGACTCCGGCGAGCTTTTTCATCGCCTTCTGCACCATCGGGCTGAACTTGCCCACTATGTTTGAATAGTAGCGCCGGATCTCATTCTCAAAGTAGTCGATATTCACCTCATCATCAAAGATGCCGCCGTCCAGTGAGCCGAAACCGCCGAAGGCATCCCCGGCGAAGAGCGTCTTCGAGGTATGTTCGTAGGACATCATCGTCTCCGGCCAGTGCACCATCGGCGTGAGGTAGAAGGTGAACCGGTGCTCCCCGACATCGAGGGTGTCCCCGTCCTTGACCTCATAGAGGTTGGTCTCAATCTCGTAGAACCCCTTGAGGAACTCGAACGTCTTCGCATTGCCGACTATCTTGATATTGGGAAAAGTATTGAGGACCTCCTGGACGGCGCCGGAATGGTCAGGTTCCATGTGGTTGATGATCAGGTAGTCAAGGTCCTCTCCCCCTAAGTGCTCCCGGATATTCTGCAGGTAGGAGCCCATCTTGGAGACCTTCACCGTATCGATGAGCACATTCTTCCTGTCCCGTATCAGGTAGGAATTATAGGAGACCCCCTTAGGCAGCGGCCAGATGTTCTCAAACAGGTGCGTCTCCCGGTCGTTTACCCCGATGTAGTAGATTCCCGAATCAATTTCCACGTATTTTTCCATTACCGTTCTCCCCCTCTGCTGTTGATCCAATTACTTCAGATGCCTATAGATTACCATAGGAAACAGAATAATGTAAGATTTCTTCAAGAACGAGCACCTTGATGTGTTCCCTGGTACTTATCCGATAGTACAGCTCACTATCCTGTCACAATTTTGGCAGATATGCTATGGAGTGGAAATGTGTATCGCGGGTATACAGGATCAGATCGTGCTGCAGAACTAGGGAGGCGATCCAAAGGTCGTTGACAGGGATGGGAGTTCCTGCCCGGCGCAGGCGTTGATAGAGTTCTGCATAGTGTCTTGTTGTATCAAGGTCGGGCAGAAGGGCTCGTACCCGGGGCCGGTGTAAGAACGTCTCGAGCACCGCTTCGTTTTCATCCCGATATCGGCCGGCAGCAAAGCCGGCTCGAAGCTCCGCAATTACTATCAGGGGCACATGTATACGCTCAGCCCTCTGGAAGATTTCCAATGTCCCGGGATCTCCTTCAACAAAGTCCCGATACTTATTGGTGTCTATGGCAATGTTCAGTCCCATACGGCTTCTTCAATCCTGTCCTGGTCGGCAATTGCCTCATCAAAGTCGGGATCCTCCTTCCAGGTTCCGGAAAGGTCATCCAGATCGTGATAGCGGACCGCTCTTTTCTCCTCTTTGCCGAGGCCTTTCTGTATTAAACTGATAACGGTTTTATTTATGCTGGTGTTTTGTTTTACCGCCTTCTCCCTCACAAGAAGATCCAACTCTTCGGGAATGTCTCGTAAAGTATATCGTACCATGACATCACTCCTTACAGTCAATATAGTCATGGATGATGTCATTGTCAATAGCCCCTATTACCCCGCCGGCTGTACAGGCCGTGGAGTTGATGGAACGGGGGAATTCCCTCCGGATGGCAGCGTGGGAAGAGAGAATTCAGTTGGAATCTTATTTCCGGGCACCAGTGGTTACAAAAAAATACGTTCGCCTCAGGTACTGGGAGTCATTTCAGGCAAACATGAATCTACTGTCCGTGGTGAACTGAGACGGGGAATGGGAGAGCATGAAATGGCTAACATTCCTTTCGTAAGAAGAGAATATTATGCCGAGTACGCACAGAGTGATGCACAGATAAAGAGAAGCGCCAAGCGTCCTGGTCTGAGGCTGGAGAAGGACTGGGCACTGGTTCAGGAAGTTTCGCACCTGATCAAGAACTGCAAGTACTTTCCCTGTGCAGCAATTGCCCATTTCAACAATACCCGGTGGCCCAGTGGGGCCCGTATCTGTGAGAAAACCCTCTACAATTACATCGAGCAGGGCTGCATGGGAGAGCTGCGGGTTACCGATCTCCTGTTCGCAGGCGGAAGAACCAGGGAGGGGTGAAACGGCACAGCAGAACGGGAAATGCCGCGAGAAGCATCTCCAAGCGTCCTGTGGAGGCTTCTGGTCAACGTGAGTTCGGCCGGGCGAGCGGTGCGGGAAACTCGACCCGCTCGAAGGGGTCGGCAAAGACCGCCAGGTACCAGCACATCAAACCTGCCCGGCTGTCAGCTGAGCACTGCAGAGCGGCCGCCGTCAACCCCGAGGACCTGACCCGTCATCCAGCCCGATTCGGGGCCGATGAGAAACACGGCAGCCTGAGCCGCATCCTCCGGCTCCCCGAGCCGGGGGATCGGATGGGACGCGGCTATCGCCTCGGCTGTCTTTTCATTGCCGACGAGCGCGGCGGCAAGCGGTGTTTTCGTGAGCGACAGCGCTACCGCATTCACCCGCACCTTGGGGGCAAGCTCAGCCGCCAGGGAGACCGTCAGTCCCTCAATCGCCCCCTTGGCCATCCCGACCGAAGAGTGGAAGGTGAACCCGCGCCGGGCGGCTATGGAGGAGAAAAAGACCACTGAGGCCGGCTCGGAGTATTTTTTCAGATGCTTCACGCTAGCGCGCACCGCCGAGACGGCTCCGAGGGCGTTGATGCGGAAATCCTGCAGGTACTCCTCGTTGCCGAACCGCTGCAGACTCTTCAGATTGATGGTTCCCACCGCATAGATAAGACCTGCCAGCGTTCCGTCTGCTGCGGCAGCCTCAGCTGCGGCACGCGCAAAGAACGCTTCATCGGCAACATCCCCGACCGTATAACCGGCATCATACTTCGCTGCGGCTGCGGCCAGTTTCTCCTCATCCCGGCCGACGAGATGCAGATGATACCCGCGGCTGTAAAGCAGCCCGGCAGCTGCCGAACCGATAGCCCCGCTTCCGCCGTAGATCAGTACCGTTCCCGCCATATACATCACCCCCTATAGCTTATACACAGTATGCACACATACCATAGTAGCGGAAGAACTGCCGTTCGGCCAGTAAAAAATGCTCAGCTGCCCTTCTCGTTCACTCTTGACAAGCCGGCTGTGATTCGGGAATCTATGCCCACGGGACAGATACGGCATGAGAACACCGAAAAAGCAGACCTGCCCCCTTTGCGGCAGAGTGACAGAGCTGAGTTTCCATCACTTTATCCCTAAAAAGATGCACCGGAGGACCTACTTCAGAAAGAACTTCACGAAGGAGGAGCTTTCCGGGGGCATCATGATATGCCGCCTTTGCCACGACGGCATCCACGACCTCTACGATGAGATGGAGCTGGCTAAGCGGTTTCCATCCCTCCAGGCCCTTGCCGCTGACCCTGCCCTGAAGAGGCATGTTCGGTGGGTAAGCAGGCAGAAGTAGAGACTTCACACAGACATTGCTTCTCAGCGCAATGATTCTTTCCGCTTACCGCAGATTCGTGCTACAATTATGTACAATCCGTACGTACTCAAGGAGCCTTATATGAGCCTCCTCCAAACGCCCTTCGATGCAAACCATATCCGAATCGCCCAGAAGATATTCGACCGCCACTTCGCCCAGGACCCGAAACTCGCCGGTGAGATGGACGAACGGCGCAGAAGGCTGATGTTTCAGGACATCCTCTACAACTTCAGCTTCCTCACTACGGCGGTGAACCTCGAGGATGAACAGATATTCTCCTCTTACGCCCTCTGGCTCTACGAACTGCTGTGCAGCCTGATGAGAGACCTGGACCGGGACCGGATACGGGACCAGATGGTCACCCACTACGAAATCCTGCGAGAATATGCCGGGGAGCTGTTCAGCGGCAGGGAGGAGGAGCTTGCGGTCCGGTACCTGAACCGGGCGATTGAGGTAACCGACGGCGCGGTGGATTCCTACCCGGTATCGCAGCATTTTGCCGAGGGAGCATACGCTGAGGTGCGCAGAGAGTACCTCAGCGCCCTGATGCGCGGTGAAACGAAACGGGCTCTGGCCGTCATAGCCGAAGCGCAGCATTCCGGCATCAGTCTCGATGACATCTATGAGCAAATTATCATGGCTGTGATGCGGGAAGTGGGAGAACTCTGGCATCAGAACCGGATAACTGTCGATAAAGAGCATTACTGCACCTCGACTACCCAGATGGTGCTCTCTTCTTTCTACCCGATTATCTTCAGCGCCCCGAGAAAGGGAGGGAAAATTCTCACCTGCTGCGTCGGCAGCGAGCTGCATGAGATGGGCGGACGCATGGTCTCGGACCTCTTCGAGTACCATGGGTGGGATACCTACTATATCGGGGCCGCGGTTCCCCTTCCCGCCCTCATCCACGCGGTTGGGGAGTACCAGCCTGACATCGTCGCCCTCTCGGTCACCATGCCGCAGCACCTGCAGATGTGTCGGGATGCTGTTTTTGCCCTCCGTGAGCAGTTCCCCTCGCTCCTGATCGCCGTCGGGGGACGGGCCTTTACAACCAGCAATGCCGTCTACAGTTCGTGGCCGATTGACAAGTACGCTGACCTGGCGACTGAACTGATTGCTTGGGCGCAGCAGGCGGTATCGGGGCGATGAGCACATCCTTTTTTGTCCGCGCAGACCGCAGCGGCCTCGTGACGGAGACCTTTTGGAGCTCCCCGATCTCTCTCGCCCTCCCCTATGTAACCAACCTGGCCGCACTCTTCAAGCCTGAAAGCAGCAGATTATTCATTCAGGCATGTAAAGAGGCCGAAGAGCGCAGGGAGGGTGCCATATGCGGTCCCCTTTCTTCAGCTGATAATTCTGAACTGCTGACCGTACTTCTCTGCAGCAGCGGTGAGGATCTGTGGGTGCTCTCCGCTGAATACACCCCCCTCGCAGAGCAGGGGGAATCCGAACCCTTCATTAACGCCCTCCTGAAGCTGCTTGCAAGCTGCGCCCGGATCTACAGCCGGGCTCGAGTCGAAAGCTCCCAGGAGGTCGGCAGGAACTTCGAACAGATTCAGAAACTCAACAACGAACTTATCAACACCCAGCGCCGGCTGCAGCAGGCGAACCGGCAGCTCGAGATCTTCAATGAGGAGCTGAACAACAGGCTGGTGAAAGATCCCCTGACCGACCTCGTCAGCCGTTACCAGTATCGCAGTGAAATCCTGCGGGTAATCTCTGAAAAGCCCGAAGCTGAGGGGTTTTTCATGTTTATCGACATCGATAATTTCAAGGAGATCTACGATACCTACGGACACAGTACCGGTGACACCTGCCTCGTTGAGTTCTCCCGTCGCCTTGTACGGGTAAACCTCGGGTATCCGGCAATCTGCATGAGAATTGCAGGGGACGAATTCGGCATCTACATGCACGGTACCAACCTCCCGGCAACATCATTCGCCCGCAGCTTCTGGCAGCAGTTCTCCCAAACGGTAATCGGAGAGCCGATTGAAACAGAGGCGGGGCTCCTGCCGCTCTCCTGCAGCGCCGGCCTCGCCGTCTACAACCGCGACACCGCCAACATTTACGAGCTGATTGATTACGCCGACTGGGCCATGTACACGGCAAAGAGAAGCGGCAGGAACACGTTCAGGATTTTCAGCAGAGAAAGCTATGACCAGCGCCCGGCTGCAGTCTCCCGCAGAAACAGGCAGGGGTAGAATCTTGAGGGCATCAGCAGCGATCAGGGACAGCGGGCGTAGACGATCTGCATCAGGATTCCCCGCGCATCTGCTCGGGGATGTTTCGGGATGCTTTTCATTCCGCAGGCTGTTATCTCTCTTCCCATAAGCGCAAGCACCAGCGCATCGAGCAGATCATCGCTTTTTTCCGGTCGGGGAAATCTCTCCAGATACCCGTCAAGGATAAGGGGAGCCTCGGGAAGATAGCCCTGAAGCAGCTCCAGGCGCCTTAGGATCCCTTCCGGGGAGCTCTTTTTCTCGACAAGCGCGATGCCGCCGTTCAGCACGGCGAAACAGAGTTCCGGATGGCTCTCAAGCAGGCGGTTTTTCCACTGCGGATGGTCAAGTAAAAACGTGTCCGCCTCCCTGACTGCCTTGGTTATGCCGTAGGACTGAGCTGAAAGGCTTTTACCGAGCACCTCACGGTTTATTCTCCGCGCTGCGGGGTAATCGGGAGCTGAGAGCGCCTGCCGGCAGGGTACGTTGAAAAGCGTTGAGGCCCTCCTGCCGAGCATCCTCCGCGCCTCGGGTTCAGGGCGCAGATCATCCTGCCCCTGGGGAAGTCCGAGGGGAATGTCGACAAGTGAAACAGCCGCGGCGGGGAACTGCAGTACTGCCTCTGAGAGGGAGGGAAAGAGCCCGGCCGACCAGGTGCCGGCACAGAGATAGACAGCTGCCCAGCTGCCCCGGGAGACGTCGATGCCGAGCGTCCCGCCGGGGGGCAGGTTCAAGCTCCGGTCCATCTGACCGGTTACTGCACCGTAAGGTTGACGGTATTGGTCCGGGGAGGACCTTCGCTGAAGACCGTCTTGCCAAAGAGCGTATGACCGCCGACCGGCAGGTCATCAACGGAGAAGTACTGCACCGCATGCCAGCCGTTGAGCCCGAGGAAGCCGAGTCTCCTTACTCCGATCGGTCCGTCGGGTTCAAGCGCGGTCCCGTCGAGCTCCATGACAAAGCTTATCGTACCGGTGAGGGCTGTTGCCTGGTCTTTGGTCAGCAGCTTCCCCCCCTCTCCGCAGCTCATGACGAAGGTGTAGCCGTCATCCCGGTAGCTGAGGGAAAAATCCCCATCCCCGCTCCCGTCGGGCAGATTCATGGAGTAGAAAAAAACCTCTCTCACGATCCCGGTCGGTATCAGGCTGCAGCCGGTGAGGAGCAGCAGGAGAACTGCCGCAAGGGCAAGTGCACGGGCTGTTTGATTGTGTTCTCTTCTTCTGATCATGATTTCCCCTTCTCTACTGTATTCAGATCTTTCACTGCTTCTGCAGACGTTCGAGCAGCTCGGAGCAGATGCGTTTTGCCTCTTCATCTCCCTCTTCGGCGGTCCTGCGCAGCAGGGCTCTCACCGGGGCGCTCTGCGGCAGCATAAAGCCCGCCTCACGGGCGCAGTCCTCGCTGAGTATCCGCAGGGACTTCTGCAGCGCTGCAGCCAGCAGCTTCTCACCCGGAAGTTCGGCAGCCGCAGAGAGTTCAGCTGCAGCAGCTTCCCCGGCTGCCTTGCTGTCGAGCAGGTTCAGCAGGGCTGCGGCCGGCTCCTCCTGTTTGGGCTTCGGTTCCGGATAGTTCGTCTTGACCAGGTAGATTGCATGGGAGGGGCAGGCGTCAACACAGAGGCGGCACCCGTCGAGACACCGGTCCCGATCTATCTGCCCCGTTTCGGTATCGGTCGCCCCGGTCGGGCAGACAAAGAGACAGAGACAGTCCTTCGTGCACAGGCTTATATTTCTTGATGCGTACATACCGCTCCTCCTCAGCTGATCTTTGAAAACCGTCCGGAGGGCGCTTTGCACACCGGACATACCTGCGGGACAGCTTTCCCGAGGAATATGAAACCGCACGCTTCACAGACGAAGAGACTTGAACCGCTGATCAGCTCCTCACTCTTGAGCAGATAGCGGTCAATAAGGGACTTCTGCAGGGTTGTCACCTTCTGCCCCCAGCGCAGGGCGCGCAGGATTCCCCGATCCCCCGCCTCCTCCGCGAGCTTCTGCACCCCCGGGTACTGCTCGGCAAGGTCCGCTTCGATTCTCTTTCGTATCCCCTCAAGCGACGCGTCGGCGCTCTCAGACAGGCTGTACTGCGCCTCCAGAGCGCTGAACAGCCCGGCCGTCTCTTCATTCTGCTGCTTCTCCGCCGCTTTTGCCAGGTTGCTGTACAAAGCCGGAAGCCTGCTCTCGATAATCTCCATCTCGTATCTCCTTTCTCTGTCGGGTTCCGTTTCCACTCTGTGAAAGAACCTGTACTCCTTCTACAGTTAACCATGGCTTGGGAAAAACCGCAATGGCTGCGCCTGAATCAGGGCTGCATCACGGCGGCCGTTATAGGGAAGCAATAGACCGGTCCGTCCTGAGGTTCAGCTGATCATCCCGGGAGCCGGGTTGACTCCCGGGGTAAAGCTGCGCTTTCTGTAGGCCGTATCGGCGTAGAGGCTGCGGATCTGTGCGGGAACTGCCGACTGAAGCGTCTGCGGAAGGTCATAGCACCGCGCTGAACCCTGCTCTGCGGTGTACTGCTCCCAGGGAAGAGTTCCGGTGCGGGCAAACTGGGCGAAATCATTCTGCACCTGTTCGGCGACTGCGAGGACCTCATCCATATCGCGTTTAAGCAGAAACATCGGTTTGACGAGAAATGATGAGAAGTTTCCGAAGAGATAGGGTAGATCGGTGGAGTGAAAGGCGTGCAGCCCGTTCATCCGCAGCAGTGATGTCTCAAAATCGAAACGGTACATCCAGACCGCAGCAGAGGCGGCGGCGGACTCGGCAAGCCAGCAGCTGCTGATGCGAAAGAGCAGATCGGTGTAGAGCATGGCCCGGCTGCGCCGCGGGCCGTAGGCGGCGCGGTAGCCGTCATCGAGCCTGCGGATGGTCTCCTCGGTCTCGAGTCTCAGGCCGGTATCGATGATCTTCTGCACGTTCAGCGACCGCTCAAGGGGACGGTACTGGATGAAAGACATCTCCTCCTTCGTCGTGCCGATGAGAAGCGGGATCCGGTTGATTCTCCCGCTGGCGGCTGCCGGTATTGGGTACTCGGGAATAAGGTCGCCGTCAACAGTCAGCCTGAAGGCGGCGTTCGCCAGTCCGCTGTGCTGTACGTAGGCTTTCTGCAGGCTCATCAGCTGTGAAAGTTCAAGCGCGGTAAGCTCTTTGTACGAGCTGATCCCGGCATGTTCCAGGAAACCGGCTGAGAAGCTGCGGCAGTCCTCTCTGCCCTGAAGCTGGGTCGGGCCGCCGCTCATGATAACGGCACGGGCGGCATAGGGAGCTGCAGCCGGCATTACGGCAAGGGTGCTTACCATCGTCGCCCCGGCTGACTGGCCGACGAGGGTAACTGCATCCGGGTCACCGCCGAACTCTGCAATATTCCGGCTCACCCATGCCAGTGCGGCGAGCACGTCACGCACGCCGTTATTGCTGAGACACCTGGAATCAAGATCGGAAAAATCGGCGAAGCCCGGCAGACCGAGGCGGTAGTTGACGGTGACGACGACCAGCTGTTTCCCGAGCGCAAGACGAGCGCCGTTGTACAGCGACTCGCTGCCCGCCCCGTGGGCAAGGGAGCCGCCGTGGATGAAGAAGAGCACCGGCAGCCGCTCCCCGTCGGCGGGAGCCCAGATATTGAGCGAGAGAGAGTCAGCCCCGCTGTTTCGTCTGAGCAGACTCTTCTGGGGGCAGATCTCGCTGTACTCAGCGCATTTCCGCGGTTCACTCCACTTCTCAGGCGGCTGCGGGGGGGCAAAAAGCCGCTGCGGAGTCAGGGATGCCGCGTAGGGAATCCCGCGCCAGCAGCGGGCGCCCCGGTCCCAGATTCCCTCAACCGGTCCGTACTCGGTCCGTGTAAGCAGTCCCGCCGTGGACTCAGTTTTGACTGAACGAATATTCACCGCAGCCTCCCGCCTTTCAGCTGGTAATCCCGCACAGCGATGTGCTGAGATCCCACAGCCGTTCAGCCGCCTCCCGGTCCAATGCTGCCCGGGATGGTTTCCGTATGAAGCACTTGGCGTAGTAGGATCCGCTTGATAGCGACTTGCCCCGGGCTAGGCAGAGCACGGAGGCTGCCCCCCTGGAGGGCGGGGAACCGAAGAGCTGCGAAGTAACTGAAAAGAGCCGTGCCCCGATCCGGCTTCCGGCATCCGCACCGAAACCGCTGTTGATAAAGCCGGGATGCAGGGCGGCTGCAGTAATTCCCTGCTTTGCATAGCGGCGGGCAGTTCCCGGGTATAAAGGATGTTCGCCAGTTTCGACTGTCCGTAGGCAATGAAAGGGCGGTAGTGCTTCTCCTGCTGCAGATCGTCAAAATCGAGAGGAGTAACCCGGTGCGCCTCGGAGGAGACATTGATCACCCGGCTCGGCCGTCCTTTCTCGAGCAGCGGCAGCAGAGCCGCGGTCGTCCTGAAGTAACCCATGTGGTTGAGCGCAAAGGTATATTCAAGCCCGTCTTCAGCGGTCAGCCGGTTGTAGAAGATTCCTCCGGCATTGTTGACCAACAGCGAAATCCGATCATACCGCTTTCGCATCTCCTGCATGAGCACGCTGATTGAGGAGGGCGATGAGAGGTCGGCGATAAGCAGGGTGAGAACCGCCTGCGGATATTCCTTGAGAATCTGCTCACGTGCCTGTTCGCCTCGCTCACGGCTGCGGCAGATCATGATCACCTCTGATGCCTCCCCGGCGAGCTCCCGTACGGTCTGAAAACCGATGCCGGAATTTGCCCCGGTGACAACAGCCAGTTTGCCTGCAATAAAACTCATCCGTGCTCCTTTCGGTTTCCTGATTTGCCCGCCCCGCCCTTTCTGTGGTAGGAATAGGCAAGCGGGGCGCTGAGCAGCTCAGCATCCCCGCAGAGCAGCGGCTGCTCCTCCCGGTACTGCTTCAGGGCGCCAACAACTGCGTTTGTCCGCTGCTGAGCGGCAAGTATGATGATCCGCTCCCAGGCTGCGGTCTCCCGGCTTTCCTCCGGCTCAGCGCACAGTTTCTGTACCTTCGCAATGGTAGCCCCGCCCGCTCCCGCTGCCGTGGCGCGGCTGACCAGTTCGGCTGAGTAGCCTTCCTGGGAGTAGACAGTAATCTCGCGCATCCTGCGGTTATAGGCGTATCTTCTCCGGCTCCCCGAAACGAACCGCTTTCTCCAGGTGGTGTCCCCCCTCAGTTCGTCCATTGCGGCTATAATCTGTTCAATGCTCGCAGCATGCTCCTGTATCCCGATACGCATGCGGGTATCGAGCTGGGCGGAGAGGACCGGAACCTGGTAGACAAAGCCGCCGCCGGGGCGGTCAAGCCTGCCGCTCTCTATCAGGAGCTGCACGATCCCGTCCGCATCATGATACGGGACTACCAGGTGGACCAGTTCCTTCTCCGGGGCAATGGTGATTCTCAGCAGTCCGAGCCGGTCGCGGATTCCGGTGCCGACTCCCAGGGTTACCGAAGGCAGTCCTGCTCCGAGTGCAAGAGCAAGCTCTGCAACGGCATCGCCGGCTCCCGGTGAGGAGAGGATGAAAGTAATCTGGGCAAAAGAGCCGGCTGCAGGAGGGGTTTTCTCAGTCGTATCAGCTTCCAGGTTCTGCACGATGAGACTCCCGCGGCCCGGCTGGGTAAGCTCAAGCTCCCGGATCAGCTGCGCCGCCGCCTCCTCCACTCTTTCCCTCTCCCCGGTAAGGTAGAAACGGTCCCCGGGAACGTCTTCGAAGGTGGTCTTTGTACCCGGCAGGCCGAACGCCCGCCGCTTCTGTATCTGGCGCACAAAACGGCAGGGCTCGAGATAGACGGCGGTATCGGGAAACTTCCGGACCACAGCCGCTGCCTGCGGCCGCAGCTGCTGGCGGGAGGAACAGATCAGCCGCCCCATCAGGTTACTCATGGGCTTCCCCCTCTTCACCGAGCAGGCGGGTTGTCCGGCGCTGACGGAGTCTGACGGCCATGCCGTAGAGCTGTACCGTCAGGACGGGGAAGAGGGAGGCTGAGGCCAGCACGCCGAATCCGTCAGCCAGGCTGAGCGTCGCGCTGATGCCCAGACCCATGGCCATAACGAGCGGTACGGTTACCGGGCCGGTCGTTGCCCCGCCGCTGTCCCAGGCTATACCGGTAAAGTCAGGCTCTCCCCAGATAGTCAGCGGGATCAGCAGCAGATACCCGGGTATCAGGAGAAACTCGACGGGAAATGCGTAGAGCAGCCTGACGATCCCGACTGCAATACCGAGTCCGACTCCGACCGAGACGGCCCTGACCACACCCCGCTGGGTAACGGTCCCCACCGAAATCTCTTCCACGTTTCGTCCGAGCGCGTTGAGCGCTGGCTCCGCGAGCGTCGAACCGTACCCGAGGCCGAAGGCGAAGAGCAGCACAAAAATGAGTCCTGCGAGCGTGAGACCGCTGCCGAACAGCGGCGGAATAACCTGCACATGGGTGTATGTGCCGGAACCCTGATCGTAGCGGGCCGGATTGAACGGAACCGGGATAAGTTCACCATCCTTTGTCAGGTAGAAGTAGCGGCTGCGCTCTCCTCCTGTGTCGACAGCTTCGAATACCAGCGAGGGGTCAAAATCCTCGATGATATGCTCCTCCTCCGATGCCTGCGCCTCATAAATTCTGGTCAGCTCACTGCCCACGGTGTCTCCGAGGGGCACGAGGCCGAGTCGGATGCCGGCGGTGAGGAACATCATGCCCGCTGCAGTGATGATAATGCCGAGGATAAACTCATCGGTATAGCGCGGCCGGTCGCGCAGCAGCCCGATCAGCACCAGCAGCAGGAGCACGGTAAGCGGCAGCACGGCGCGGAGGGCCAGCAGAAACTCCTCCCGGAAGACCTGCAGATAGGCTGAAGCGGCATCAGTATCTTCCGATGGGAGTGAGGGTGCGCTGCTTTCGGCTGATGCGCCTTCAAGCCAGCTCAGCTCTTCCTGTGAAGCGCTCTCACGCATCCAATATTCCAGGGGGAGGCTGCCGAGAAGGTCCCTGCCCTTGTTCAGGGTCTGGACCGCTTCACGATGGCGCTGCTCATCAGCGTAGTAGCTGCTCCGGCCCTCTGCCCCACCGGCGGTGTAGGCATAGCGCTCAAGTTCCTGCTCTTCGCTGAAGAGGGTGAGCACCGCTTCCCGATTCTGCGGTGAGAAGAACTGCGATTCGTTCATCGGTGCGGGGAGTGAGCCGCTGAGTATCAGGGAATAGAGCAGTACGGAGATGACCGGAAAGAGTGAGGCAAGGGCAATCGTACCGTACCCTCCCGATGCGCCGCCCTGCCGTCCGGTGGAGCGGGAGACGCCTATTCCCAGGGTGAGTACGAGCGGCACGGTAACCGGGCCGGTGGTGACTGCTCCTGAGTCCCAGGCGAGGGCGATAACACTCCTGAGACTGCTGTGAAAGGAGGAGATGATTGTCAGGATCAGGGCCGCGGCAAGAACGGACAGCAGGTACGGGGCCAGTTTTATGTCCCATGCGTACCGCAGGAGGCTCAGCGCGACGGCTGCGGCGACGCCTGCCCCGATTACGCTGATCAGACGCTGCGGGCGAGTCTCAAGCAGGTAGAACAGCAGAGGGCTTTCCCAGGCGGGGGTACCGCTGCCGGCGGCCTGCAGGGTGCTGATCGCCGGTTCGGCCAGGGTTGCGACAAATCCTGCTGCAAGGCCGAAGATCAGTACCTGGCTGAGTCTTCGCCGTCGCGGCAGCTGCAGTCCGACCGCCTCTCCGAGAGGCATGAGCCCGAGCACCAGCCCCTCCATGAAAAACGTCAGCCCAATAATGACAAAGAAGATCCCAAAGGCAATCCTTGCCGTACCTCCAGCAGGCTTTCCGGCGACAATCGTCTGGAATAGAAAGAGATAGAGTACGATAAAGGCCGCTGCCCGGATCTGGGAGCTGAATTTTCTCCCGACGTACCTGAACACCATTGCCGCGGCGCTTCGTACGGGAATGTTCAGCCGTTCCTGTTTTCTGTTCACTGCATCAACCGCCCGATCCATGATATCTGTCATTTCCGCAGGAATACACCGCGAAGTAGCCTGCCCCGCACCTGTATAATACCATAAAACTGCGTTCATGGGCATCGGCGCAGTGCCGTTCTGGCGCCTGATGTCAGTCGCTGCTCATATGGGAGACCGCCTCCCAGGTCCTTTTAAGCAGCGTGCCGCTGCGTTCCTGATCACGTGTGAGGATCATCGCGTAGATAATGTCGACAACAAGCAGCTGGCTGATCCGCGATATCGTCGCCCCCTCACGGAAGAGCGATTCGTTACTCGGCACGTTCAGGGAGATGTCGGAGAGCCTGCTGAGGGAGCTGCCGCCGATGCGGGTGATGGCGATGACCGCCGTCCCGTTTTTCCGCGCCTCACGGACAACTTTCAGCACATCCCCCGATTCACCGGAGTAGGAGACGGCGATGACCGCATCCTCCCGTCCGAGCGAGCAGGCCTGAACAACCTGCATATCGCTGTCGGGGGAGTACAGTGCGAAAAGCCCGAGCCGGGCAAGCTTCTGCTGGAAGTCGGTTGCCACCACTCCCGAGGCGCCTATTCCCGCAATGACGATGCGGCCTGCCCCGATGATCGCCTCGACGGCCCTGTCGAGGGCCTGCACGTCGATCACCTGCTCCAGACCCCGGATATTGTCGACCGTGAAGCCGACCAGGGTGCGGACGATGTCGTCAATCGGCGCCCCTTCGGTAAGCCGGTAGATCGTCGAGGCGGCGGAGGGGTTCTCGGAGGAGAAGACCTCCTGGGCGAGGTTCATCCGCAGGTCGCTGTACCCGCTGCA
>CAYSRK010000105.1:0-22906 GCA_964433385.1 uncultured Spirochaetales bacterium | reverse complement strand
CAGATTCTCATAGAATTTCTCTAATGTTTCACTCATCCCCCAAGCTTATCAGCTTTTGTCAAATTCCTCCATCTTTCCACCTTCTTTCCTGAAGCGCCCTTTTAACTTACTTTGACAGAGTATCGCTCAATCTTAACCTAACATTACTCATAACACAAGGTGAAAGGTGTATTTTCTACTGTTCACGGCATTAATACACGAGATTATACTACTGCTGTCAAGTGAAACGGAAGTACGGGTGGGAAGATTGATCCTACGATAAATGAAAAAGTAGAACCATAAATCGGCGCAGTCTCAAGATCTTCAGGTCTTCAGTTTCAGGTTTTCGGATTTATACTTCTTGAGGTCCAGCGAAGCAGGAACCTTCACTTTCAATTTCTGGTAGAACTCTTTGGCTTGCTTGTTCGGGACCTCAACAAGGATGTTCCCATCCCGTTTCTTCATGCACATCAACGATTGGGTTTTTCCGATCAGCTTATTCGTAGAGATTCCAGGTCCTGAAAGTCTGCTTCTCAGCTGAAGCAGTGCAATGGTAGCGATGATGTCGGAAAGCAGCTTACCCCTGACGGTAAGATCCGACCATTTTGACAGCGGGAGAAGATCCAGGTATTCCTTGCTGGTCTTGAACACGTTCTCAATTCGGGTCCTGCCGAAATAGTCATCCAGCTTTTCATCAGCGTCCTTGAGTTCCGTGGAGAGGAGGATAAAGAAGCCGAAACGCACCGAATACCAGTTCTTCTCCTTATCGGTCATCTTTTCGTATTCCTCTGAATGTTTCAGGCGGTAGTTTCTGCTTCCTTCGAGGGCATTGTCCTTATCTACATACACATATGCATGCATCTTGAAACCGAAAACCTCGGTCTCGAAACGTTTGCCGAAATAGGTATGCCCCTGCCTGATGAACTCATATTTGGCATTGCTCATCAGGCTCTTTGCCTGATGATAGAGTGTTTTGTACGGATAGCCCTTCTTTGCGGGCATACGGACAGTAATAGTCTTTCCCTGTTCATTCCCGCTATGAAAGGACTCAATAACCTCTTTGCTCGCATACCCTGCATCAAGAACAAAGTTGCTGATGCAGATGTCAAGGCTCTCTGCTACATCGGACATCGTTGAACGAAGAGTACTCAGGTCGAGAAGGTTCCCTGGAATCACTGAATACCAGACAGGGAGTCCGGTCTTTTCATCAAGTACAAGTACAAGCCTCGTCTGTATTGAAGTGGATGTGATTCCGTGGCTGCATAGTGCATTGAACGGATTGTCGCGTATGGCATTCGGCAGAGGAGTGGAATCCACATAGCAGCCTGTACCAAACTCGGGATCTTTCCTCCTCATCTGAGTTACAAAAGCCTTGAAGAAGGTTATCCTGCTTGAATCCTCTCCCATGAAGGAGAAGTAGATTGTATCGCTTCCAAGCGATCCTAAAGGGATGTTGTCAAAGAGGTAAGAAGCGAATGATTTTCCAATAAAGTCATCACAGGATATCCTCGATCCGTCCTTCAGAACCGAGTGAAGCAGATGAGTGAGGACACGTTCGTACTCCTTATCTTGTGGAAAAGCAGATCTCAGCACGGCAAGAAGACCTGATTTTTCACAAACGGAGAGAAAGAGGTATACATCACCGAAAACGGTATGAATCTCAGGTTCACCGAAGAGTTTTTTCGTCGATATTCTTGGATCATCCCGTTCCACACTCTCGAAGGAATCAGCTGTCGAATCATAGGCAACGAGACCACGAGTCGGGGAAAGGAATACACCTTTTTTCCTGTCAGAACTGATAGAAATAACCTTTCCGAGCTTTTCACGAGTAGTGTGACGGGAATTTCCCTTGTAGGAACTGTCGTATTCAGTGGTCATGATTGAGGCACTTCCGGAACGAATGCTACCATCATCGTTGACCACCAGTTTCTGCACTTTGATGAATGCCATAACCTGATACCTTCCGCACATAAGATGTGGTGCTAAGTAGAACCATATATATGGTATAACAAAACAGATCAAGATGCAAGAGAAACTGTAAATACGCATGAGAAATGCAGGAATTTGATGGTTTATAGAATTCTATGAGGTTATGGTTCTACTTTTCTGTTTGTCGTAGGTTGATTATATCCAGATACTGGTTGTTCACCTGTATGCAGGACCGGCAGCTGGGTTTTGCATTCAGAGGGAAGTATCAGCTTGACTTCCTCAGGATATCCAGCACCTTTCCGGTCATTGCCTCTGCCGTCAGTCCGTACCGTATCTTCAGATACGCAAGCGTTCCTACTTCACCGAACTCATCCTGTATGCCGATTTTCAGGATCCTTGCCGGTTCATGTTCACTGAGAAACTCAGCAGCTGCGCTGCCGAGTCCGCCTGCTGTCTGTGCATTTTCACAGAACACCATCAGCTCTGTTTTGCGGGCATATTCACTGAGGAGATCGGTATCCAGAGGTTTTATCGTATGCATATCGATAACCGCAGCTGATACACCCTCTTCCCTGAGCATGGCAGCAGCCTTCAGGGCCTCGCAGAGCATCACGGTTCCGACCGCCGTAAGCGTGACATCGGTGCCGTCCTGGATCACAATGCCGCGTCCCAGTTCAACACGCTCGCTGAGACTGTGAATACATATCGCCCCCCGGCGCTGCAGACGCATATAAGCTGAACCCGCATGATTAAACAGCGCTTTCGTCAGGGCATGGAGCGTTACCGTATCAGCCGGCTCGACAACAACAAGCCGGGGAATTACCCGTGCGAGGGCTATATCACAGAAGGGCATGTGGGTGCCCCCGTTATACTGGGCAGTTATTCCGGGATCGAGGCCGACGAGTTTTACATTCTGACGGGCATAATTTGCCGAAATAAAAAACTGATCATACGCCCTGCGGAGCGCAAAGCTCCCGAACGTCGCAGCAAACGGGATAAAACCGCGGGATGACAGACCGGCGGCAATACCGATCATGTTGGCTTCCGCTGCCCCGGTATTGATGAATCGATCGGGGAACTCCCGGAGGAACTGCCTGGTACCCGTTGCACCCATCGAGTCTGCCTCAAGGACCACAAGCCTGCGGTCACACCGTGCCAGTTCACAGAGGGTATCAACGTAGACATCCCTCATATCCTCATAGCTGTCGAGGGATTTCATCTTGCTCCTCCGCCTGTCTCAGCTCCTCCATCGCTTCCGCTATCTGTTTATCAGTCACCCTCATGTTATGGGAAGCGATTCTTCCCTCACCTGGGGAGAACCCTTTCGCCTTGACTGTATCGCAAATAATGACCGAAGGCCTCCCTTTTGACCGTAACGCTGCTGCAGCTGCCCTGTCCAATGCGGGAAAGCTGTGCCCGTCCCTGCGGACGGCATGCCAGCCGAAACTCCGCCATTTTGCTGCCAGGTCCTCAAGGTTCATGACCCCGGCAGTGGTTCCGTCAAACTGCAGCCGATTGCAGTCCAGAAAAACGATCAGGCGGTCAAGCCGGTAGTGGGATGCGCACATCGCCGCCTCCCAGACCTGCCCCTCCTGACACTCCCCGTCGCCCACGATGCAGAAGACAGCCGCATCCCGTTCGAGCATCCGATTCGCTAACGCGATGCCGACCGCAGCAGAAATCCCCTGTCCGAGGGAACCCGTGGTAAAATCGATACCAGGAGTCTTGTTCATATCACAGTGGCTCGGCAGGCTGGTTCCGCCGCGGTTTAACGTGAGAAGCTGCTCTAAGGGAATAAAACCCTTATCAGCAAGCACCGCGTAGAGCGCAGGGCTGCCGTGTCCCTTTGAAAGCACCAGAGTATCACGATCGGGATGACCCAGATACTGCGGTTCAGCATTTCGCATAACCCGGTAGTAGAGCAGGACGAGAATCTCCACCATCGACAGCGACCCGCCGATATGGCCGACACCGCACGCACCGATGCACTCCAGCGTCAGCCTCCTTATAACTGAGGCCTTCCTGCGCAGCTGCTGTTCAACCGCAGCTTTCATCCACCCTCCTCCTGAACCTCCCTCACCATCTCGACCCACTGAGCAAGCATCTTCAGATCCCTCTCCGCCCCATGTACAACCGACATGCCGCTTGAACGGATCACATACCGTGCGACCGTATACTTCCTGCATAAGGCAAGTATTCGTGCAACATAAGCCCGGGATTCCTCCCGGGAACACTGCTGGATATGCTTCTGGGCCATCACCCGGAACTCTACCGGTATATCTCTGGTGAGCGCCTTCAGGCCGGTCTCCTTATCCTCCATCGAAACCCCGAAATCGATTAGATCTATATCAGGGAGCTGCTGAATCAGGGAGATATAGGGGGCAACGTCTCCGCAGGAGTGCCAATAGTATATGCCCCCGAAAAACTCGCTCATCTCCTGCTCATAGGGAAGAATAAATTTCTCATACATCTGCGGGCTTATTAATGGAATATCATCATTGAAGAGATCCCCTCTGCCGATCGGCTCACCGGTATAACCGCTTCTCCACCGGGAAAACTCGCGGGCAGTGTTCGTTATGTAGCGCAGAAGCCGATGGACAAAATCCTCGTTCAAGTACAGGTCAAGACAGAAGTTCTCAAAGCCCCTGACGTACAGTGCTGTCCCCTGAGGTCCCCGGTACCACTGGGGGAAGATGACGTGAAAGTACTCTCCGGCAATATTCTTCAAAGCCGTATAGAAACTGATCAGATGAAGAAAATACGGAGTTTCGCGAAATGGGGCACAATCCGGAAACTGTGTATGCTCATCCACGATACCCTGATGGGAGAATGAGGGCTCTCCCCCGCTGTCAAGGTGGATCGTCTGCCCGAGCAGTCCGGCCTCATGGGTTACTCCGAAGACCAGCGGAATATCCAGCGTGAGCGGCGTATCATCAGGAAGGCGGAGAAATTTCTCAATCTTCATCCTCAGATAGTATTCAAGATAGTAGGCCGGATCCTGATAATAGCTTCTCTGATCAAGCCCTATCAGGGATTCCCAAATCGCATCCAGACATTCAGCGGTTACCGGCATACACCTGCCTGAAGAAGTATCGAAGGCGGGAAGCCCGTGCCACTGGTTCTCCCACCGCACCCCTTCAGGTACCCGGGTCCACTGTGCAAGTCTGCGGCTGTTCTCCTCACTGCCGTAGAGCAGAAGGTATCTATCCATTACCTCATGTACACTTGACATCTCTGCAGCTCCTCTTCGAAGAATGGTCGTACACCTCACCGGTCCAAAATTGATTGACTTTTTACCGGTATTATCGTACATATAATATCAGATATTAGAAACAATCCAAATTTTGACGTAAAACAGTACAGCAGAAACGAATACCGGTATGGCCAGAACAAAAAAACCGTCGATCCAGACCAGCAGCCTTGTAGACCAGGTCTACGAATACCTGCTGGAGAAAATCATATTCAACGAACTCTCCTACGGCGACAGGCTCAGCATCAAAGAACTCTCGGAGGCACTCGGCATCAGCACCATGCCCGTTCGGGATGCCATCAAACGCCTGGAGTACGACCGTGTCGTCGAGGTCAAACCCCGCAGCAGCTGCAGCATCAGGGTGCCGGACAAGAAAGAAACCACCGCTGTATACGAGCTGAGGGAAGCGCTGGAACTCTTTGCCATCAGAAAGTTTCTCGATAACTTCGACCCCTCACGCCTTACTGCGCTGGAACAGATCACAAAAAAAATGAAACAGGTAAGCTCCATCAGAAATCCCGAAAACCGCGCGAAGGAGGCGATGCGGCTTGACCAGCAGTTTCATACCGAACTGTGCCGCCTCGGCGACAATGAGTACCTCTGCTACTACCACCGCCAGCTGAGCCTGCACTTCAACATGGCAGCCATCCACGCAAAATCCTACCACCAGCTTGAGGACAAACACTTTAAAAGCCACTCTGATATAGTCAGCCGCCTGAAAGCCAACTCTCCCGAAGCAATGGAGAGCCTCATCAGACACTTCGACAATGTCTGGAACGTCATCACATAACAGCCATTTCCACCATAATCTTCAGCCGGTTCAGCCCGGAATCGTCAGCAGTGAGAAAAGCCTGCTCAATATCGGGAAAGCTGAAAACGTGCGAGAGCATGCTGTCCACTGAAATACGCCCGCTCTCGAGCAGACGCAGAACCGGCAGAAAAAAGTTGGCGTACCGGTACACGGTGAGCATCGATGCCTCTTTTCGCAGCAGCTTCATGGAATCGATCACATACGGCTCATTCGACATCCCGACGATCACAATACGGCCGCCTTTCTTTACCGCATCCACTACCGCAGGAATCAGCTCCGGCGAGCCGGTTGCCTCAATAACACAGTCGAACTCATGAGCAGGAACCGGCTCTTCCGTAGTCACGATACATCTGTCAGCTCCGAGAGATTTGGCAAGCTCCAGCCGATACCGGTCCCGATCCGCTATGGAAATATGGCCGGAACCGGAGAGTCTCATCATCTGCAGACAGGAAAGACCTATTGCCCCCGCTCCAGTGATGAGCACGCTGTCGCCCGGATGCAATGAGGCTTTCTTTGCTGCGTTGTAGCCGACAGCCAGGGGTTCTGCGAAAGCCGCATCCCGGCAGGAAACATTCTCCGGCAGCTTATGGGTGAAAAGCGCCTTGTGAGCTACATACTCCCTGAAGGTTCCCGGATAGGGCGGCGCCCCGAGAAACTGCACTGAAGGGCAGAGATTGTACCTTCCGGAGAGACAGAAATGACACTTCAGGCAGGGAACCCCCGGTTCCACCGCAACCCGGTCGCCCGGCTTCAGGTTCGTCACCTCATCTCCGCAGGCCTCCACCACCCCCGAACTCTCATGACCGAGAATATGGGGTTCTGTTATTACATTATCCCCAACCCTGCCGTACCTGAAGTAGTGAAGATCACTCCCGCAGATGCCGGTTGAGTGAATCCGGACGAGAACCTCATCAGCACCGAAACGGGGTTCAGGCACCTCGCGGACACGTATCCTACCAGGCTCATCAAGAAAAGCAGCTTTCATGTCTACCGCCTATAAGAAACCGCTCTAGTCAGAATCGTTTGAACCTATGCAGCAGCATCCTTCGCCGTAAAGTTACGCACTCAGCCCGCCGCATCCTCTATAAACCCGCTGTACCGCCGCTAAAAGCGGCACAGCGGGAAACCTTCGCAGTGCTCACGCTCAGTTAGCAGAATCCTTCATCTGGATGAATGTGGTTGCCCAGTCGGCCCCGCCCACTGAGTCGTAGAATTTCGGCCAGGCCTCACGGGCAAGCCGTTCCCAGACATCCTCATCAGTAGGAGGCCCCAGCTGCTCGACACCGAGAAAGGTCAGCTCCTCACGAGCCTCCTCAACCCATGTTTCAAACTGACCGGAAATGTAGGTCCTCGTATCATCAGCTGCCTCTTTCAGGATACCCTTCAGATCATCCGGCAGTTTGCTGTAGAACGTTTCTGAAACCATGATCGGCTTTGTCTCGAGCAGATAGTGGATATCAGTCGTGTATTTCAGAACCTCGTAAAACTTCTGTGAAATAACCACGGTGTGCGGGTTCTCCACCCCCTCGATAACTCCCTGCTGAAGACCGGTAAACACCTCTCCCCAGGCCAGAGGCGTAGCGTTAACCCCCCAGCTCTTAAACGTTTCCAAAGCCATGTTGTTCGGCGTTACCCGGATCTTCTGTCCCCTTATGTCGTTGATGTTCCTGACCGGCCGTACCGTCGACAGCACCCGGTAGGCGTAGTCGCACAGGGCCAGCATGCGGACCCCGGTTTCGTTGATGACCCGCTTGTTCAGCTCATCATAGGCCACCTCCATGGTATTGGCGATCTCCTGCCGGTTTTTCCACATGTAGGGAAGCATCAGGACACCCACCGAAGGCGACAGCGGCTGGAGGCTGCCGATATAGGGAATCGACATCTCAACCGATCCGAGCCTCATCATCTGGATCGCCTCGCCCTCCTCAACCTGAAGATTGGGAAAGATTGTTACTTCAAACCTTCCGTCGGAGTACTTCTCAGCCAGCTCCTTGAACTTCAGGGCTGTCATGTGCGTCGGATCGCTCTCCGGTGTACCGTGGTGCAGCCTGATGGTATAGACCTCCTGTTCACCTGCCTGCTCCCCCGCAGCTGCGGCAAACAGCCCCGCAGCTGAGAAGACTCCCGCGAGCAGAAGCAGCAGAATACCCCGCACGAAAGAACCACAGCAATTCTTACTCTTCACTTTCATCTGTTACCCTCCTGAATACTACGTTTCTATTCTCAATCCGCCCGGTACTGCAGCACATCCTTTGCACTCTCATAACAGACTTGGCAGAAATAAGGACAACTGGGGAATGAACGTCACCGCGACTAGAGCCGCAAACTCAGCGAGCACAAAGGGAAGCGACTCCTTGCTGATATCTTCGATGGTGGTATCAGCAATTTCGCCGGCAACAAACAGGTTGACACCCAGGGGGGGCGTCTCAAATCCAATCTCGCATGCGACAACCAGCATCACCCCGAACTGAATCGGATGGATCCCGAGACTCACGACTACCGGCAGCAGCAGAGGGGTCAGGATGATGATCTGGGTAAAGGTCTCCATCCACATCCCGATGAAAATTAAAAATACCAGGATAAGCAGCAGCAGCAGATTTGGAGGAAGCGAAGAGGCGATTAAAAATCTCGATATGATCTGGGGAATCTGGTTCAGGGAGAGAATCCTTCCGAAAAGCTGCCCCATGACAAGAATCATAAAGACAGTCCCGCAGATCTTGCCGGCATAGAAGAGGGCGGAATTGAGTTTTGCCCATGACATCTGTCTCGTAATGAAGGTGGCAACAACAACAGGATAAAGAACGGCAATAATGGAAGCCTCCGTGACCGTGAAGATTCCCCCGTAGATACCGCCGAGGACGATAACAGGAGATATTAGCGCCCATTTCGCCTCGTAGAGACTTCTGAGGAAATAGCGAAAACTGAACTTTTCAATGGTGCTCTTGTAGTTTCTCTTCTTGCTGATCAGAAAAACGGGGACGTAGAGAAACAGCCCCAGAAGCAGTCCGGGAAAAACACCCGCGATAAACAGCCGGGTTATGGAGACTTCGGCAATGATTCCATACATGATGAAGAGCAGGCTCGGCGGTATCACAACCCCGATACCGCCGGAACAGGCACAGACGGCACCGGCAAAACTCGGTTTATACCCATCCTTGATCATGGCAGGAATGAGCATGGATCCGACTGCTGCTGTTGTCGCCGCACCCGAACCGGAAATTGCAGCAAAAAACACGCAGGTGATGATCGCGACAAAAGCAAGCCCCCCGGTTGCCTGCCCGACAATTGATTTGGCCAGGTCAATCAGCTTGGCAGTCAGCCCGGTCTTCTCCATCAGTGAGCCGGCAAGGATAAACATGGGCACAGCAATCAGGGTATAGGAGTCAAGCCCCTGATACAGCACCCGTCCGAGGTATTGGAGCGACATCCCGGATGCCAGCATACCGAAAGTGGCGGAAAGACCGATTGAAATCCCAATCGGAACACCGATGAAGAGAAGACCGACAAAACTGACCCCGAGAACAATGATCACTGTATTCATACTTCACACTTCTTTTCTCTGGTCGATGAGGGTGAAATCCTCAGCTTTGAGCATCCGGACATGGTTCTGGATAATCCTGACGGTAAGCAGCGAGTAGCAGATGGGAATAATCAGGTAGATCCAGACGATATTGAATCCCATCGTCCCGGATATCACGGGATATCGGAACATTGAGGCGATGAATACCGAACTGTAGTAGACGATAGTGATGTTGAACAGTATCCACAGGATATCAGCTGCAGTCAGAACAGCCTTCCTTACCTTCACCGGAAGCAGATTGATGTGGGCCGTTATCCTGATATGGCGCTTGTGGTAGGCTGCGAGAGAAATCGCAAAGCAGGAAGACCAGATGAAGAAGTAACGGGAGAACTCCTCCGTCCAGCTGACGGAACGGTTGAAAATCCAGCGGGAGAATACCTGCAGGGCAACGGTTAGAAAAAGTACGATCGTCAGAATATTGAACAGCACTCCCTCAAACGGTTCCTTCGGACCCTTTTCCCCGGCTGCAGAATTCCCCTTCATACGCTACCCCTTCCGCTGGATAATCGATCGGTTATTGATATGTAATATATTACATCATTTAATATATCAGATGTCAATTAAAAAATATCTCAATACCTATTCATGCGCCGCTCAAACGCAACCAGTAACATGATTATTTGTATTAAATCTATACTTATAAAATAGTTATTTGTTATTTATTTTTTCCTTCATTGGGGCGCAGCTTTACTCTTCACCCATACTCCTTTCCGCATATCAGCATTTTTTCACATTGCTCCACGCAGTTTTCCATTGCTTTTTTCCCTATATAGGGGGATGATGAAACCTGCAGAGCCGAGACTTCCGGCCTGCAGATAACAGGGGGTGCTGCCTATGAGTATTGCCGTTGCATATTTCGGTCTTCCGCCGGTCTACACCAGAAAAACCGACTTCCCGCCCAAAGATGAGCTGCTGCCCGGAATTCTTTCCGATAACGGCTATCAGCTTACTGAGGCTGTCATCACCGCAGCTGGTGATCTGCACCGGGCATCTGCACAGTTTAAGGAAGGCGGCTGCTCCTGTCTGATCGTCTCCTTAAGCAGCTGGACCCGTATCCCGCTGGTGGTGCAGCTGGTGAAGAGCTGCCGACTCCCGACAGCTCTGTACGCCAGAACGAGCGGAAGCAGAAACGGAATTACGGCGCTTACCGCAGCCAGCGCCTCGCTTGCGGAGACAAACAGGAACGACAGCGGGCATAGGCGGTTTATGGAAGGTATGGAGCCTGAACTGCTGCGGTGGCTCGAAGCAGTCCAGGCCCTTTCCGGCATTCGTTCAGCGAAGCTGCTCTGCTGGGGAGCGGGTTACGGTGCCGACATCCCGTATACCAGAAGTGACCCAGCGTATATCGAGCAGAAACTGGCTGCAGAAGTGCTCTACGAACAGGAGTCCGTCCTTACCGCTAAGGCTGAACGGATTCTCTCTGATGAACCGGGAAGAAGCACTGCCTTCCTCAACAGACTCGCTGCATCAGGTCTGCGGATCACCCGTGACAGCTCTATGGTGACAGAGCAGGCCCTCCAGCGTCAGGCAGCCCTCTACCTGGCTGCCCGGGAACGGCTGCGGGAACTCTCCGATGAGCGGATCCGGGGCGTCTCGATCAAGTGCCATTTTGAGCTTTCCACCACCGTCTGGGGCTGTACCGCCTGCTTCCTGCCGGCATTCCTCCCCTTTCCCGAGAATGAGGAGGACGGTTTGGAAACCATCATCCCCGTAGCCTGTGAGGGAGATCTGAACGGGCTTGTCAGTTCCGTGCTCCTGCACGCCCTCAACCCCGCAGTCCCCCCTCTCTTCGGTGATTTCGTCTCTTATAACCCTGAATTCACGCTTCTGCGCAACTGCGGCGCATCATCGGTATTCTGGGCCGGCCTATCCTGCTCACCTCACGAATCGTTTCCCTGGGCGGAACTGCGGGCAAACATGCACGGAAAAAGCGGCGCGGCGCTGCACTACGAAACCCCCGCTGCCGATGCGGTAACCGCCTGCCGGCTCTTCCGGCAGGGACAGCACTGGGGTATGATGTTCGGCGCCGGGAGAATTGTCAGCGAAGCCGAATCAGGCGTATCATACCCGGACCCCTGGCCCCATACCCGTTTAGATTTCGGTGTTGATGAGAAACTGCTCTTTGAGACCTATCCCTGCAACCACAGTTCCGTGACGCTCGGCTGCTGGACTGAACAGCTTGAGGAGATCTGCCGGATGACAGGGATTGAGGCGGTCCGGCTCGATTCAGCTGAACAGCTGACTGCCTTCAGGGAGAGGATGCGCAGCAATGGGAACTGCTGACTTCACGTAAAAAGAGGTCAGGTGAAGATGTGAACCGCCATGAGAAACGGTATGAGAACTGCGGTACTCCTGTGGAGCATCAGCCAGGTATTTGAAGGTGATTTCAGCCGGCTGCCGTAACCGCCGAGAAACGCCTGGGCTGCGAGCACCGCACCTGCTGCAGCCCCGGTCGGGCTGATGTACTGATAATCACGGTACTGCAGCACGATATGGATAAACAGCATCAGCAGTGAGAGCGCCCCGAAGAGCCGATGGTTCTTCACGATAAACCGCATGAACGCCTTGAACCGTCCATAGCGCTGTTCGCTGCTCTTAAGCGATGCGCCGTACTTTTTGTGAAACCGCTTCACGCCGTAGTTGAGTACGGCAAGCAGATAAAAAAGCACGATAAGCAGACCAAGTACAGAACCTGCTGTCAGATACATACCTTCACCTCACTCAGCAATCTCTCCCCTGCAGAGGGAACTCTCCTATAATATCGGGCTGCGCAGCGCAGGCCGGCAAGCTCCGGGAGCCTATTCACTGGAAAAGATATCAAAATACCGGACAACCTCGCTCTGGGGGAGAATCCGGTGGGGCTCGGTTGAGAGAAAGTACAGTCCCTCGCCGGCGCGCACCCGGAAGACATGATCACCAATCTTCCAGTCGGCCTCACCCTCAAGGATGTAGATAAATTCCTCCCCCACATGGGACATCACCTTCTCCACAAAATCCTTTCTCCGTACCTCGTAGTAGAAGGGCTGGAGCTTCTTGCTGAAAAAGCGGGTTGCGATCGGTGCGTAGGAGTATCCCCGCTCGGTCGGCACCAGCTGCTCCTTGAGCACGCTGTTCTGAAAAAAAACCGCCTTGTACTGAACCGGGGACTCATCGAGCAGCTCGGTGATCGTAACCTCGAGCGTGCTCGCAATTCTCATCAGTGTTGAAATGGCGGGAGTCACCTTCCCGTTCTCTATCTTGGAGAGCAGACTCTTCGAACAGCCCGCTTCAGAAGCCACATCCTGCAGAGTGAATCCTCTCCTCAGCCTCTGATTCTTTACCCGCAGACCTAGCTCTTTCATCAATTACCTCACTGGCGCAACATCAGCCCGAACCGTAACCGGCAGGCTAGCTGCAGCGGACCCGGCAAAGAGCAGATGAAGGTATCTCCAAAGAAGACATCAGTTACTGTATGGTATCATATACTAAATAAATACCCATCGTCAAACGTCGCGGTACGTCCTGTCTGTATGGAGCCGAGCTTCAGGATTCACGCACAGGTGCGGCCACACCCCGGAAACAATACGGGCAAGCTGTCCGACGGCAGTGACATACATATCCTGCATCGCCTCCTCGGAAATATAGGCTGCGTGTGGGGTTAGCAGTACCCGGTCAATTCCGTGGTAGTATCCCTCGGGAGGATCAGGCGGATCGGCAAAGACGTTGAAATGATCATACACATCTATGCCGGCATAGTCTATCTGCCCCCTTTCAAGCGCCTGTGCCAGCGCCTTCTCATCGATAAGCCCGCCGCGGGCGGTGTTAATCAGGACTGCAGTCTTTTTCATCAGCGCAAGCTGCTCCCTGCCGATCATCCCCCGCGTGGAACTGTTCAGAGGGCAGGCCATGCAGATGAAATCGCTTGTGCGCAGAAGCTCTTCAAGCGAACTCCTGCGAACCCTGAGCCGGGAATACGCCTCATCAGGAGCGTAATCATCGAACGCTGAAAGCTCCAGCCCGAAGCCGGCCGCCCGTTCGGCGATCTTCTGCCCGATAGCGCCGAGCCCGATAAGACCGAGCTGTTTGCCGTATATCCTGCGGAAGGTGAGGGTCGGCAGCACCTGCGGCCAGCTTCCCTCCCGCATGGACCGCTGCAGCTGAGGCACCCGGCGGGCACAGCCGAGCAGCAGCGCCATCGCATGCTCGGCAACCTCGTAATTGCAGTACCCGGTTGTATTGCAGACGATGATACCTCTGCGGGCGGCTGCATCCACGTCAATCTTCTCATACCCGATGCCGTAGCGGATGACAGCCCGGCACCGTTTCAGCCGTGAAATCGTATCCTCCTGGATGTACCCCGACACCACCGCAATAAAATCGGGGTCGGCAGCGGCAATCTCGTCCGGGTCGTATCCGGCTATTTCGATGATCTGAAAATCACCCGCCTCCATGATAAGCGACCGCTCAAAGTCGCCCATCGGAAAGAGTCCGCTGTCCAGTCTTGCCAGTTTCAGTTTTTCCATCATACGCTCCGTTTTACTCTTCCCCCGCACCATCAGGCTGCGGCCAGGTTATCCGAGAAGAAGGTTCGGGATGAAGGATATCAGGACGGGAAACGCTATCAGCAGCGCGAGCACAGCCAGATAGCCGAGCAGCATCGGCATCGCCTCCCGGAAGATGCTCTCAAGCGGCACCTTCGTCAGCCCTGCAACGTTGAACACTAAGGTTCCAATCGGCGGAGTCACCGCCCCCACCACCGTCGTTATGATGATCAGCACCCCCATCACATTGGGGTCAATTCCCACAGCGTTCGCCATCGGCAGCACGATCGGGGCGAAGAGCACGATGTTCACCAGAGCCTCGGAGAAGAACCCGACAATGATAAACAGCACATTGATGAGGATAAGAATGATCACCTTGCTCTCAGTTACTCCGAGCAGCGCATTTGAGAGGAGAAACGGAATATTTGCCCGGGAAAGCACAAAGCTGAAGATCTTGCCTGCGGCAAAGAAGATCATGATCGACCCGGTGCTGACAAACGCGCTTTCGAAACAGCGGATCAGCCGCTTCAGGCCCATCTGACGGTAGACAATCACCCCGAGGAAAAGCGAATAGATAACCGTGACGATCGCACCCTCTGAAATCGTCACCATTCCGGAGGTGATGGAGACCAGAAGGATTACCGGGGTAAGTACCGGGAGGATTCCCCGCCTGAGACTCTTGACGAGCACGCTGAATGAGGGTTTTGGCTCAACTGCATACCCGCGCTTCTTGGAAACGGCATAGATATAGAGCATCAGAAAAAGCGCCATCATGATTCCCGGAATGATGCCTCCGAGAAAGAGCCGTATGATTGACGCTCCGGGAACCACCATCGCATAGACCACCACCGGAATGCTCGGCGGAATAATCGGCCCGATGCAGGAGGATACGCTCGTGACCGCCGCGGAGAACGGTTTCGAGAAACCCCGGTCGACCATTGCCTTGTAGGAGAGATAACCGATTCCCCCGATGTCGGCAGCTGCCGAACCTGACATGCCGGCAAAGATGACGCTCGTGAGCACATTGGTATGGCCCATGCCGCCGGGTATCCATCCGACGAGGGAGTTGCTGAAGTCGAACATACTGTCGGCAACCGTGGTCACATTCATGATCTCGGCAGTCAGGATGAACATCGGGATAGCGATGAGGATAAAACCGTTGACCGACTTAAACATCTCAAGCGAATAGAAAGCCATATCGAGTCCGCTTGTGAGCGCGTAGGAGATGCCGGAAATAATCATGGCGAACCCGACCGGCATACCGAGCAGGAAAAGAGCCGCAAACAGTACGAGAAAAATTGCCAGTTCCATCAGCTCTCCCCCTCTTCGGACCTTTCCGGTTTCAGAAGCATGATAATGTTGCACAGCCCGTGGTACATGATGAGCACGTAGGAGACCGGCATGATTATGTAGATGTACCTGAACGAAAGCATCAGCGCCGGGGAGCGTGAGAGAAACGGAATATTCCTCAGGCAGCCGGGCAGCAGAAGCCCCATGGATATAATCACGACTGCCTGCATGACGACAGTAATTATACGCCGCATCTTTTCACTCATCATGTTCTGCAGCAGCAGGAGCGCAACGTGGTCTCCCCGGGAAAAAAGATAGGGAATGCCGAGAAAGGTTATCCAGATAAGGGCAAAGGCTGAGACCTCGTCAGACCACATAATCGGGGCATTCAGCAGGTACCGGAAGATGATATTGATGAGCACCTGAATGAGAATACCTGCAGTCAGCACGGTGCCGATTACCAGCTCAATTTTCTGCAGCAGTCTGTTCACCGCCAGCACCTCAGCCTCCTTGCATCACAGGCGGGACATGCCCCGCCCGGTTCAGATAAGAACAGCAGACCGGGCCGCCGCTTTTAAAACGGCGGCGGCGCAGCCTGCTGATACCTGTTCATATCCAGCTGTATCTGGCTACTTGATAGCCTGCACCCGCTCGTAGATCTCTTCCCACTCGGGGTATTTGTCAAATACCAGCGGCAGACGGGCCATGAAGGGAGCCTTGTCGGGATAGACCACTTCCAGCCCTTCAGCCGTAAACTGGTCGATGCACTCCTGCTCAGCAGCTTCATACCCCTCTTCGATGGTCTTCGCAGCAACCCAGAACGCCTCTTCAACCAGTACTTTATCCGCATCTGAGAGAGAATTCCAGAGCTTGTTCGACATAATCCAGGTTCCGAGCGCCAGCATGTGCTCGGTCATGATCAGATAGTTCGTCGGCTCCTGGAAATTGTTCGCCCGGATCTGGACCAGCGGGTTTTCCGTGCCGAGCACGGTGCCGTTCTTGATCGCCATGTAGACGTCGTTTATACCCAAGGGTACCCCGGTTGCACCGAGAACCGTAGCAGCCTCGGGATAGGGGGCGAAGTTGACGACCCTGATGTTTTTCCCCTTGAAATCCTCGGGGGTTTCCGCCTTTTCCGTGAATACCACCTGCCTGAAGCCGAAATGGTAGGAAGAGACGATCTTTGCATTCATGGATGCCTCAAGACCGGCGACGATTTCGTTGTAGACGTCTGAGCCGATAAAATTTCTCCAGTGGTCATAATCCCTGAACAGGTAGGGTCCCTGCAGAGCTCCGGCAGGCTCATAGTAGTCGCTGCTGAAGCTGTGGTTGAACACATCCAGAATCCCCATCGTAACGGCCTGGACACTGTTGAGCTGCTCACCATAGGAACCATTGGAATAGATCCGGAATGAAATTCTTCCGTCGGTCTTTTCTTTCAGGTACTCCTGGGCTGCAAGAACTCCCAGATGGTAGGGATCCTGCTCCGGGAACATGTGGGCAACGGTAATGGTGACCGGCTTGAGCTCCTCACCGGCAGCTGCCGCACCCTCCTGAGCTCCCGCTGCGCTGAGCGCTGCAACGGCGAACAGCAGCAGAACGCATCCGGCAGCTGCTGTCTTCATCATTTTTTTCATAACTCCTGACCTCCTGTATCCTCAACGGATTATCCAAACTGACGCGCTGAATGTGCGGCCTTGGAACGTTTCAGTATGTCTGCATCCCATGCTGCAGACTGCATGCCTATCTGCCAGTACTCATCCTCTCACCTCTGCAGAAACTAACGCAGCTGCTACCCGGTTATCCAGTCGCGGCTGCCGTAGGTTCCCTTCCAGTCGCCCCTGAAGGCCTCCCACCGCTGTCGGGTATAGGGATTGTCAAGCAGCTGGGTAAAAATCTGGTAGGAACAGGTCGACTCATCAGCCCCGGAGGCATACCCTTCAACAAGCTGGCCTACGCTTCTCGCCGCCGTCATCACCTTGGTCGGAACACCATTGCCGCGGTAGACTGCGGCAATATCATGCAGCAGCTTCGCAACAGGCTGCTCGGAAACCTCTCCGAGGAGCCCGACGAATACCGCGACATGATCAACTCCGATGGAACCAACCACAACCGCCTCAATGACCGAGTGGACGCTCGTGGCGCATACCGGAATACCGGCCTCCTTCAGCAGCCTCATGCCGGCAGTCCCGGCATAGGATGTCTGAACCTTGACCACAATATTCTCAGCGATTGCAGCGAGGGCCTTGCCCTCTTCCAGAATGTTCTCAGGAGTCTCGGCAACCACCTGGGCGAAGACCGGCCGGTCGGGCATCAGGGCGCAGATATCGCGCATATTCTTGCGGTAGTCCATCGGGACCTTGGCCACCATCGTGGGATTCATAGTTACCCCGCCAAGGAATCCCCAGGAGTTCACCTCTTCAATCTCTTCAATTCTGCAGGAATTCAGATACAGCTTCACAGCACTCATCCCCCATGGACAGACTTCGCAGCAGCCGGCTGCCTCAGTTGTGAGTTTATTATATTTCCACAAATTTTACCTTGTCAACAATTTTTTTACTTTTTTTCAACTTACCCTGTACCATAAACTGCAGCCAACTCACACCGAACGGATAGTATTATGCGCATATATATGCACTAAATGTGCATATATACTATTTTAACTGCAGTTTTCCTGTTTCAACCGGACAGATCCAGAAATTCAACTTTGTTGAATGATACTATTCTTTCCGTTCAATCACCTTCATACTTACCCTCGGTAAGCGAACCTGTTATACTCTCTCCAGGACACAAAGAGGTACAGTTTGAGCATCAATCACATCAATATTGTCGTAGGAAACCTTGAACAGACCGCCGATTTTTTCCAGCTCCTCGGCTTCACACGGGTCCGGGAGAAAACCATATCGGGCCCATGGCTCGATACGGTGACCGGTCTGAGCAGTGCGGAGGCCCGCTATGCCGCCCTGTTCCACCCCGATTCACCGGTAAGGCTTGAACTCCTGCAGTTCAGCAGCCCGGAGGGACGTACCGACGGGGAGACAGCGCGGGCGAACCAGATCGGCTACCGGCACATCGCGCTGGAAGTCAAACACATTGAGGAGACTGCAGCCCTGCTTGAGCGCAGCGGGTATCCGTGCAGGAGCGCCCCGGCAACCAACTCCTACGGGCACAGCATGTGCTACGTTGTCGGTCCCGACGGCATCCTGGTGGAACTGCTCCAGTTAAAACAGGATCTTATACAGGATAATTAACGGATTAAAATCCTTTAATTATGCCTGTTTTAATTCCCGTTTTACAGCCTCCTGGAGAAAAAGCTCTCCCGTATAGGTCACCACACTCCCGCCGCGGCCCCTGCGGGCTGAAATAAAACCCGCCTGCTGCAGAGCCGAGAAAACTGTTTTCAGCCGTCCTTCGGTCAGCTGCTCCCCCCTGCCCGCGAGGTAGGCGAGCACATGCTTTCTCCCGGCAGTCCTGCCCATCCCGTTGAGCAGATGTACGGCATTCAGAACTGAAAGGGCGCGCTCAAGCCCGACCTTCTGCTCAAGCAGCGTCCGCTCCCCGCTGAACGGGACATCTTCCTCCCCCAAAACAGACGTACTGTCAGAGCGCCTGTGCAGGTACTGCTTGACCAGGTAGTAGGGAAGCGACTCGAGCCCGATGAAGCCCCCCTCCTGCACTGTCGCGATGTACTGCCCGATATTGTGCAGCTCGCGGATATTGCCCGGCCAGTCATAGCTGAGCAGCAGCTCCTGCGCTTCCGGGCTGACGGAAAATCTCCTCCCGGTAAACTCCTGCAGGAGAAGGAGAATATCCTCCCGGCGGTCCCTCAGGGCGGGAAGCTCGAGCGGGAAGACGTTGAGCCGGTAGAACAGGTCCTTCCTGAACAGCCCGCTGTGGATCATCTCCATCGGCGACTTGTGGGTGGCGGCTATCACCCTGATGTCGATGTCGATGATGCTGTCCGATCCGACCGGGGAGATCTGCCGCTCCTGCAGCACCCGCAGGAGTTTCGACTGCAGGTACCCCGGCATGTCGCCTATCTCGTCAAGGAAGACCGTTCCGTTGTTCGCCCGCTCAAAAAGCCCCTTCTTCCCCTCCTTCAGTGCCCCGGTGAACGATCCGCTGGCATAGCCGAAGAGTTCACTCTCGATCAGGTTGTCGGGGATGGCGGCGCTGTTTACCGCTATGAAGGGCTGGCTGCGGCGGTTTGAGGCGTTGTGGATCGCCTGGGCAAGAATCTCCTTGCCGGTCCCGCTCTCCCCGGTTATCAGGACGGTCAGATCGGTCCGGGCGATTTTTTCCGCTTTGGCGATGATCGTTCCCATCTCGCGACTGCTGAATACAATATCAGAGAAAGTGTACCGTGCCGTCTGCCCCTTCTGCCTGAGCTTGCGGCTTAGGTTCTGCTCAAGCTTCTTGATGTGCGTCACCTCCTGGAAGCTGAAGTACATCCGTTTCTCCTGGTTGAAGTGCAGCACATCCTTCTTCTCAACGCTGATAATCCTCCTGCCCACGGTAATCAGGTCATCGCACTCGCCCCTTCCGTACCACTTTGCCGGCTCTACGGCTGAGATGATTTCGTGCAGGAACTTCCCCCGCTCGCCGCCTCCGGTCTCGAACAGCTCCCTGAACTGCCGGTTGCAGATGATAAGCTTCCCCTCAGGGTCGGTCAGAACTATCCCTTCGTGTGACAGGTCGAGCACAAGGTCAAGCTCCTCGGTTCTGGTAAGCAGCGTATTGTAATTCTCAATAACCCCCTCGTTGGGACTGAGAATCTCCTGGTAATACCTGTAGAGATTCTGCTGGGTCTTGCGGTCATTGATCTGCAGCATGCTGCTGACGAGAAGCATGGTGGGGATATCAACTACCCGGCTGCCCACATCGTACCGATGGGGGATATGCTCCGGGATCAGTTCAGGTTCCGAGGGAGAGAGGGCATACTCGATGCTGCGGTACTCTTTTCCCGCCTCGAAGGGGATGAGGTTCACGTGCTTGAGCCCGATGTGATAGAGAGAGGAGATCGAGTCGAGCACCGTCTCAATATCATCATTTACCACCAGCACATCACTGCCCTTCGGAATGCTGAACAGCTGCAGGACGCTGCTGCGGGAGAAGGTGCGCTTGGCAACAATCACCGCATCAAGCCTCGATACATAGCCCCTGATCTTCACTATGCGGCTGCCGGCCATCACCATGACTAAATCGTCATCAATTACATCCCCTGATTTGAGGCGGTCTATATAGCGGCAGGTAATCTGAGCCCGGTGGGCGAAAACGGAAAGCAGATTGTCCCGAATAATCTCCCCCACCATGCTCGGGCGACTGCCTCTGAACTGAGAATCGGTAACGACTGCTATGCGTCTCATCCTCTCTGTCTCACCCATCCGGCACTCTCCTCCTGTGCGCACCCTGCGGTTCGTCCCTTGGCATGAATATTGCTAACTACTATAGCATGAACCGTGACGGCAGACGACTGCAGCTTGACGATTTTCTGAAAAACCGTATGGTCTCCGATGTGCAGATCGACGAGAAGGAACGCTTTGCCGTATATACCCTCATGTCGGCTGACAGGAAGGACAACTGCCGGCGCCGCTCGCTCTATCTGCTGCCGCTCGATACCTTCAAACCCCGCAGGTTCGCCCTCCCGTTTGAACCGGAAAGCTTCAGCATCAGTCAGGGCGAAATTCTCTGCAGCGTCGCAGAAAACGGCAGCACCGCCATCTACGCCTGCGCTGCCGAAGGCGGGAAACCCCGCCTTCTCTGTCCTCTCCCGCTGCGCATCCTGCGCTTTGCCCGCACCGACCGCCACATCTACTTCACCGCTGCGGTCGAATCGAGAGATCACAGCGGAGGCGTACGGTGCAGTACCGTATCCCCTTTCTATGAAGAGGGACGCGGGGTAGTCGGCAGCGGAGCTGTCGGCCTCTTCCGTTCTGATCTTGAAGGACGCGAAATTGCGATTCTTACCGCTCCCGATATGGATGTTGAACAGGTCGATTTCGACCCCCGCCTCGGCCGGGTCGTCTTCAACGCCTATACGAGGAGCCGCACGAAAACCGTGGAGTCTGCTGTCTATCTCTACGACATGAACACCGCCGAGCTGCGGCTGCTCTGCGCCGAGCCGATGCGCATAAGCACTGTCATCTCGTTTGACCGGAATCGGGTGCTCTTCAGCGGAGTCGATCTGAGGAGTCAGCGCCGCAATGACAATCACCGCCACTACTGCGTTGATCTGCGGGACGGCAGCTGCGCTGAATTTGCCGATACAGCCGATCTGAGCAATGAAACACCCGGCATTGTCACTGACTCCTACTTCTCTTCAGCGCCGGTGCTTCACCTCTACGACGGGAAACTCTACTGCAAGCAGGTCGGTCGCGACCGGGAACTGCTGCTGCGTATCAGTTCCGACGGTACGGCTGAGAAGATTGAGACCGGCCTGACCATGATCGGAAGCTTCCGCGCCTTCAGCGGCGGCATCATTGCCGCGGGCATGCGGGCTCAGCAGCTGAGCGAGCTCTACCTCATCCCGGACATATCTCCCCGCGGGGAGAAACGCCGCGAAACCCGGCAGCTCACCGACCATAACAGCTGGACGGAGGAAGTATGCCTCTCAGTCCCGCAGCGGTTTACAGCCGAACACGGGGGCGTGCAGATTGACGGCTTCCTCTATCCCCCGAGCGGAGCGCGGGAGGAATCCCCTTCCCGAACCGCTGCGCTGGTGCTCATGATCCACGGGGGACCGAAGATGCTCTACAGTGATGTCTACTCCCACGATATCCAGCTCCTGTGCGCCTCCGGATGCTACGTCCTGTGCACCAATCCGATGGGCAGTGACGGCCGCGGCGATGCGTTCGCCGATATCAGGGGAAGCTTCGCAGAGCTCCCGTTCGCCCAGCTGATGAAGAGCGTCGATACCCTTCTTCAGCAGAATCCGGAGATCGACCCCGCCAGGCTCGGGGTCACCGGAGGGTCCTACGGCGGCTATATGACGAACTACATCATCACGAGGACCGGCCGTTTCGCCGCCGCTGTCTGCGAACGGGGAATCAGCAGCCTGATGAGCTCGTTCACCACCTCCGATATCGGATACCAGTTCGTCAGCGAGTACCTGGACACCGGAAGTCCCGGCGCCTGGGCATCTCCCGCAGCGATCATGGAGGACTCTCCCCTCTGCCGCGCCGATACCGTCACTACCCCGACGCTCTTCATCCACGGGGAGAATGACTACCGCTGCTGCAGCTGCGAATCGCTGGCGATGTTCAATGCCCTCAACTACCACGGCGTCGATACCCGTTTCTGCCTCTTCTCCGGGGAGGGGCATGGGCTTACCGTCCGCGGGAAACCTGCAGCCAAACAGCGGCGTTACCAGGAGATGACCGGCTGGTTCACCCGCTATCTCGCTCTGAAGAGCTCGGAACAGACGGAGATGCGCTGATGAATGAAGCAGTTTCTCTGATGAACAGACTAGTCTCCGTGGACAGCTCGAAGCGTGAGGGGGCCAATGCCGCCGTGGAGCAGTGCGCCGGCTATCTCGAAGAACACGGGAT
>CAYSRK010000104.1:0-12851 GCA_964433385.1 uncultured Spirochaetales bacterium | reverse complement strand
TGCATGTATTATCTATGGTAAGCTTTACTCGTCCCATGGTGACCTCTCGATTGTGTTGTGGTGACTCAATCATAACAGAGATCTGTGGGACTTTTTTGTCTTCATCCTCCTTTTTTCTCTCTTTTTTAGGCGTGCATTTTATTTTACTGCGCGCGTACACTACAGCAGATACAGGAAGTATTTTACTTCTTGGCTGTTTGATAGTATAGTTATGAGAGTTCTATCACATGAAGAGGATGAGTATATGAAAAAAATAATCGGAATCCTGCTGTTTCTCTCGATCGCCCTGCTGCCGCTGGCTGCCGACAACGGGGATTTTGATCTTGACCTGGACCTTGGAATCGACTACCAGCTGATAGACGGAGTCACTATGATCGGTGTCAATCTCCAGCCGGACATTTCAATCGGCAAGATCGGGATCGGTATAAAGGCCGCGCTCTTCTTTGAGGTGGGAACCGGAGATACCGGACCTCTGACGCTGTATACCGGTAACTGGATTCCCGACTTTTCCGAAGATGATACGCTTATCGACAAAGCCCGCACCGCTGCCGGTCTCTACTTCCCGTTGTTCCGGTATGTACGCTACGGCTACAAGGGCGATCCGCTCTATGCCCGCATCGGCCAGCTTGACAGCACCTCGGTGGGAACCGGGATGTTCGTCACAAGCTACACCAATACCCTGTTCCAGCCGAATCTTCCCCTCGTCGGGGCGGTTCTTGATGTGGACGGGCGGCTGTTCGATTTCCCCTATGTCGGATTTGAGGGTATGACCGGGAACCTGGCTGAATTCGACCTGATTGCAGGAAGACTCTACAGCAGACCGTTTGCCTTCCTCGATGTTCCGGTTGTCCGCGATATGCAGCTCGGGTTATCCTACGCATCCGACCGCAATCCGGCCCTCTACTCCGAGAACACCTCCTTTACCCCCGAGACAGTGAGCATGTACGGCATTGACTTCATCATACCCGTTATCGATGCCTCACTAGCCCGCCTGCGCCTCTACACTGATTACGGCTTTCAGCCTGATCCCGAGGTTCCCGATACGATGGCAACCGGGTGGAGAGCGGGTATGGACGGACACATTCTCGGCTTCCTGACCTACCGCGTCAACCTCGTTCTGCCGACCGACGGCTACAAGCCGGACTACTTCAATGCTTCCTACGACTTTAAGCGGGAGAGCCGCTATAATGAGGACGGATTGGACAGTGAGAATTTCTTCCTCAACGGATCAGGCGGATTCGACCTGCTCGACAGCAATCTTGTCTTCGATATCGGACTCTCAAGCGAGGTCACCAACAGCAGCGGCACCTATCTGGTCGTAGATCCTGTTATGACGGCAAAGATGTCGCTTGGTGAGGACCTGCTCGGTTTCGTCTTTTTTGACGCGATGTACCGCAAACAGTTTGATGATGAGGAGCTTGAGGTTGCAGATTTCCTGGACAACGTTTTCACCCTGAAGAATTCCGAAGTCAGGGCGAACGTGAGCTTCAAGTACAATATTTTCATCATAGATTCCGGGTATGTTATTACCTTTGACAATACCGGGGCCATGAACACCAATGTCACCGTCGGAGGAACCGTAAAATTGCTCTGACAGGATGTTCAGAGGGGATTCTTTCTCAAACCGCTTCGGCAGCCTGCCTGAAAAGCAGGCTGCTGTTCTGCATCTGGGGGAGTGCTGCCTGTCAGGACTGACCGGACCCAGGTTTGCAGTTCTCCCCTTTCGGCAGTATACTATGCTGTAACGGCAGCGCCGAGTGATAAACCTTTCAACAGTAAGTGGTGCAGCAGATGAAAAACAGAAGAAACGCCGCAAAATTTCTGACAGCAGCCGTTTTCCTTACGGCAGTTACGGGTCAGCTTTCAGCCTTTGAAAGTCGGGTATTGGTCCTTGACACCCCCGTAACCGTGTCTGCTGAAGAACCCGGCTCACTCTTTATCTTCGACCAGAGCGGAACCCTCATCCCAAACCTTGAGGAAATTACCGCTGTTGAAGCTGGCTGGATAGTTCAGACCGGCAGCGCCGGATTCACCCTGCAGGAAGGAAACACCGGCACCTTCTCAGTCTCCCCCTATGCCCTGCTCTCCCTTGAGTCATTGGAAGAGGGATCTGCAGAACTGTTTCTGCTGCAGGGCGCCCTCCGTTACGCCGGCGAGACAGATTATAAGGTGACGATGCAGACGACTGCCGCTGAATACCGCATTGGCAGTCCCGGTGATTATATCCTCTCTCTCGATGACAGGGAGGAATTTCACGTTCTCGAAGGAAGCGCTGAGGGAACCAATCTCCTGACCGGAAACTCGTTCAGCGTTTCGGAAACTGCCCTCTACCTGCCCGAACTGAGGAGACAGCCGCTCGCCCAGTCAGATCCGATAAGACTGGGAACGCTTCGTCAGCTGCTCCCTATCCCGGAAACAGCGGCAGCAGCTGAAACACCGGAAGAGCCGGAACCGGAAGTCGTTGAGACTGCAGCAGCAGAACCGGAACCTCAGCCTGAACCCGAGATCAAAGAGACAGCTGCAGCAGAGCCGGAGCCGGAAGTCGTTGAGACTGCAGCAGCAGAACCGGAATCCCAGCCCGAACCCGAGACAAAAGAGACATCTGAAGCAGAGCCGGAACCGGAAGTCGTTGAGACTGCAGCAGCGGAACCGGAACCTCAGCCCGAACCCGAGATCAAGGAGACAGCTGCAGCAGAGCCGGAGCCGGAACCGGAAGTCGTTGAGACTGCGACAGCGGAACCGGAACCTGCGGAACAGCCGGCTGATACGGGAGATGTTATTATTGCAGTAGCCCCTGCCGTGAAGACAGACGCTCCCGAAGAACCCGAGGAGCCTGTGCAGCTGCAGCCGGAAGAATCAGCTGCTGCTGAAACAGAGCAGGAGGAGACGACCGCAGTTCCTGCTGCCCCTGAGGGTACCCCTGACCGTCCCTCCAGCCAAGTCATTGTTATATCCCAGCTGCCGCCGTCTGACATTGCCGGGAGCCAGGCTGCCCGCACTGCTGCAGAGAATGCGAGACCTGTCGGCTTTGGACTGGATACCGAAATCAGGGGAGCCATGACCGCTGAAGGTTCTTTTTCAGTTCATCTTGCCCTCTCCCCTTACCTTGTGCGGGACAGATTTACTCTGGGTCTCACATTTCCCGCAGCCTATGACATAAGCTCAGGCGCCATGCTGCTGCCGCGCGGCAACAGCATGTATGATTTCGGGACCGGATACACAAGTTCAATCGGAAAGGTCATCTCCTTCACCGCCGGGTTCGCCGCCTCTCGCGACTTCTACCTCGATATTCTCTCCTATCTGGACTCTCTGCACTACGAATCAGCCGGCGGAGCTTTTACCGTACGGGCCGACAGCAGCTCACTGCTGAGCCTCGGAACCGGTGAGCTCGTGCCTCGGCTCGATCCTGCGCTGGACCAGCCGTTTGTCAGGCGGACCGGCCTGACGAACACGCTGAAAACCCGCTACTTCAACTACAATCTGATAATTAACGATATCTCCCATGCAGAGCTGTTCGGCCTGAGGCTTGCAGCGAAACCCTTCGGTATGGAGTCGGACCTTGAACTGGGTCTCTACGGTCTCGCCGATATTTCCCTGCAGCCGGAAAATCGGTTCATCCTAGTCCCCGGACTGGATATTAGCTACCGGTTCTCCAACACTGAACGGCTTAAGCTCTCAGCCTATATAGACTTCTCCATGCTCATGCTCGCATCCTCAGACGGCTTCCACACGGAGTCTTTCAGTTCCGGAGGCTCGTTCTACAACTACCTCGCTGCCGCCAAACTGCAGGGCCAGGGAGCAAAGCTGCGCTTCTCCCTTGGCGCGCGCTACCAGAACGGCCTTCTGAGAAACAGTCTCTTCGGCTGGAATTACCCATGGCTGCGAGCTGATTTCGCTGATTCGCTCTTCGATGATGATGATTATACCGCCGGAAAGGATGTCGGCGGCCGCTGGCAGGTTTCGGGTGATCTGGGCTGGAACAGCAGCCGGTTTGCGACCTCTTTCGGCTATACATTCGCCCTGAAACAGGACTTCAGCCTGCTTTCCTGGACCGATCCGTTCCTCGATGAAATTCGCTTTTCCGCTTCCTATACTGCCGGATCATTCTCTGCAGCCGCGGGACTGCGGCAGCACGGGTTTATCGGCCTCCTGATGCACTCCGAAGAACAGACGCTGATGAAATACCTCTTCAACGAGCAGACTGTGCTCTACGGTGAGGCTGCCTATCAGACGGGAATCATTACTGCTCGGCTGAGGGTCAGCGGTACAGCTCAGTACCTTGATCCTCCTGACGGAGCAGCGCTGAACAACATTGACAACTTCAAGCTCACCTCTTCGAACGCCCTGGAAATTATCCCGGCTGTCAGCCTCGGGCTGACCCTCCGGCTCGGAGGCAGCCCGCTGTGAAGGCTGCCTCGAAGCCGGTTCGCCTGCTTGACAGCTCGGTCGCCCAGCGCATAGCCGCCGGCGAGGTGATAGAACGGCCTGAGTCAATTGTCAGGGAACTGATGGATAACGCCATCGATGCCGGGGCCGATTCGATCGATGTCTACATTCAGGACGGCGGCATCAAGGAGATCAAAGTCATCGACAACGGCGGGGGCATGAGCCCCGAGGACCTTGCTCTCTGCTGCCGCTCCCACGCAACCTCCAAGATAGAGAATGTTGACGACCTCTACGCTCTCGGGACTCTCGGGTTCAGGGGAGAGGCTCTCTACAGCATCTCGGCATGCACGCGCCTTTCTATCTGCAGCCGCAGGGGCGAAAACGTACCCTACACCCTTACCGTGAATGAGGGCAGACAGGAGGGACCCCTGCCTGGAGGAAGCACCCCGGGTACGACGGTTACCGCCTCCGACCTCTTCTACTCGATACCAGGCCGAAGAAAGTTTCTCAAACGGTCCCAGGCCGAGACTGCGGCTGCAAAGAAAACCTTTCTCGATAAAGCCCTCCCCTTTTATGAACGGCAGTTCACTTTTGCCGTAAACGGGGCAGTCAAAGTTCGCCTTACCCCCGCAACCCGTTTACAGCGGGTTCTCGATGCCTATCAGTCCCAGCTCAGCCCGCAGTTCATGCGGGAGACCTCCCGTGAAGCGGGGGATTTTTCTCTGAAGGCAGTCTGCAGCACGCCTGAGCTGTTCCGCAGCGACCGGACCGGTATCCAGATATTCGTCAACAATCGCCGGATCCAGGAGTATTCCCTCATCCAGGCCGTTACCTACGGCTACACGGATTATCTTCCGGGCGGATGCTTTCCCTACTGCTGCCTGTTTATTGAAGTCGACCCTGAGCTCGTTGACTTCAATATTCATCCTGCAAAACGGGAGGCAAAGATAAGAAACCTTCCCCAGATTCACCATGAAACCGTTGAGATGATCCGTTCCTGGGTCTACGGGCTCAGAGCGGCCGGCCGCTCCGCTGCTCTGCCGACTGCTGAGCGCACCGTGCAGTCCTCCCCTCCCCCTGAAGTCTCATTGGGAAATGACAGTTCCTGGGGCAGTTCAGGCAGTGCAGCCTCTCCCCGCAGCTGGAAAGAAACTCGCTCCTACCAGAGGGAGGGATCAGAAAAGGATTATCATGAGGCGTTTGACGCCCTGCTATCCGGTTTCCGCGCCCGGGAGCGCAGCCGACCCGAGACTGACCGGCAGGAGCCCCCTGCAGAAAGAGAAGAGTATCCTGGGAAAGAACAGGAGGATGCGTTTATCTACCGAGGTCAGCTGTTCAACCTCTTTCTCATTGCAGAACAGCGTGACCGGGTGCTGATCATAGATCAGCATGCAGCCCATGAGCGGATTATCTACGATGAACTCTCCTCCTCTCCAGCAGCGCAGCGGCTGCTCATCCCCTATTCTTTCGAACCCGACCCTCAGGTCGAGGAGTTCCTGATCGAGAATATCTCGGTCTACCGGAGCATCGGCATTGAGATTGAGCAGCGTGAGGGAGGCTGCTGGGACCTGACCGCGCTTCCTTCGGTCTGCAGGCGGATTCAGGACGATATCATTGAATTCATGCTTTCCTCGGTCGGAAATGCGGCAGATATACAGAAGAAGCTCTACGCGCTTATCTCCTGCCGGGCTGCGGTGAAGGACGGTGATGTGCTGGACGGGCTTACCGCCCGGGAGCTGATCCGAAAAACCCTCTCACTGGCTGTTCCCCGCTGTCCCCACGGACGTCCGCTGTGGAAAGAGCTGACGAAAGAAGAGCTTTATCGTGCGGTAGAACGGATAGTCTAGGAAGTGCGTCTACTCAGCCTGCGGCGGATAGACAAGCGGGCCGGTCACCAGCTCAGCTCCGGTCTGGATGTCACGCACGGAAATATACCACTCACTGAATGACTGAACTGATGAGACCTCTTCGGAAGCGGGCGCGTAGTATCCGCCTTTCACGGTAAAACCGCCCTGGTCCCCGCCGTTGCTGTCATACCCCCTGACAGTAATAGTTCCGTTCCCCCGTGCATTGAGGAGCATGCCCCCGATGCCGTCGAAGGTTGCAGCCGGAAAGAGCGTCAGCGGTGTGTTCACATAGCGGGTGAACAGTTCCTGCCGCGGCAGACCGATTTCCGTGCTCGAGAGCTCTCCGCGGACCGTCTCGAGCTCAACAGCATACGTCCCGCCGGGAAAGAGCATTGACTCCGGCAGGGTAAGTCCGTTGGTGCCGATCCAGACCCGACCGTCAACGGATGAGCGCTGCAGCTTGTCAGCGGTAATATCCCAGCTCAAACTTCCTGCAGGCGGAATAAGATGGACTATTTCAACAGAATCGGCGGCATCCTCATCCTCAAGTTCGAGGTGAAGGGCAAGCCGACTGTGAACCTGAGCAGCATCAGGGGATGGATTGTAGATGAGCACCAGCCGGTACTCAGAGGAGAGGATCTGGGGAGCCTCCTCAGAACAGGAGAGCAGCAGTACGGCTGCCGCCAATAGAATCAGGGACCGGAATATCCTCTTACGCACCGCTTTCACACCTCTCCTCACTCCCTGCGTCCTCCTGCCTTTATCAGCCCTCTCCCAGAGCCTTAAGCTGCATCCTGACCGGATTGGCATACGATGTAAGCACCATCTGAACAAGATCCGCTGTCAGATGTTCATAGCGGGCCAGAAAGCTCTTTTTTCCGCTCCTGGTGCAGCGGTCGGAAAACCGGTCCGTGCCCTCAACCAGGTCATAGGCCATATAGTTCGAGGGCCAGAGTTTATAATTCAGGTGGATCTGCCGGTCTATCTCAGCGGCTACCGCAATATGGTCTTCAAAATCAGAACCGATGGGTTTTCCCACGTGCAGATGGACATTTCCTTTGTACCGCTTGAGACCCTTGAGAATCTGGATGAGATCCTCGTATTTCTTTTTTTTGTAGGCACCCTTCATGCTCTTCGTCAGCAGTTCCCTGCCCTTGTTTACATCGCAGGGATCATACTCGTAGGATATGGCGACCGGTACCAGGCGGCATTTATCAAGCAGGCCGTGGAGGGAGATGCCGCTCTCCTTCTGGGACATGTGCAGCATTTTAATGATCGAGGGGCTGGTGATATCGAGCCCATCCTTTGCCCGTCCGCTCTTCTGCGCTACCCACATCGAACGGTTGCGGACGGAAATGGCGTGGACAAAGTAGGCAGACAGACGCATTGATTCCTGAAACTTCTCCCGCATCGCCAGGGCCCGCTTGACGGTAACCGCACCGTTAAGCTTGAAGAGGTCGGTAGAAAGCTGGTTGAGCAGCAGGTTATCTCCCACTGCAATCTCAGCGTACCGGTACCCCTGTCGTCCGAGGGTGTAGTTCAGCAGGGCGCAGTCCAGAACAATGTCGCGGTGGTTGCTGAAGAACATGTAGGCTCCGTCACGGTCGATATTCTCAAGCCCGTCCCAGGTGAAGGAGTCCATGGAGTTCTCAATAATCTTGTCAAGGGCGAAATCAGAGGTGATTTTCTCCTGAAAATCCTTGACCGTGTAGACGCTCTCAAGGGCTGGGAAAAGTTCATACTTGAGCCGGGCGTGGATGACCGGTGAGATAAACCGCCACTTCGGGTACATCATTTCACCGAGGCTGGAGAGGAAATCCTTACTGTTCTTAAGCCGCTCTACAGCTTCCCTGATCTGCTGACCATGGTACGGAGCAATATCGGCAAAATCATCCTGGTGGTTCATACTATCCTTCTTCGGCATCACTCCCGCCCTATCGGCGGCCGGGGTTTCTGCCGTTTTGTACCCTTATCCCCCTGCTGGGGCATAGATCAGGAGACCGCTGCCCGCAGATCCTTACGCACCTTCAGAAGCCGGATCAGCTTATTCCGGTAACGGCCTTGATATACTGCGAACGCTCCCAGAGCTCAGACTGCCCGGCAGCAGATGCATTAAGCAGCCCGATACACTCAGAGAGGGAGGCATACCCCTTTCGTTCCATCCAGGCCGCAATATCCTCCGTCATCCTTCCTATGACCCCATACCCTGATTTCATTATTGTCGAGCATATTTCAACAGCCTTGGCCCCCGCCAGCAGGTGCTTGATAACCGCCTGTCCGGAATGAATTCCGGTATTGGCGCAGATATCGCAGGAAAGCTGCCCGGAAAGAAGCGCAGTCCACTGCAGTGAGAGTGCCGATTCCACTTCGGTGCTCACGATATCACCCGCCTTCGGCTCAAGCTTCTCAATGTCAATATCGGGACGGTAGTAGCGGTTGAAGAGAACCAGACCTGCCGCCCCCAGTTCGTCAATGCGTTTCATCACATGCGCAAGCCCGCTGAAGTGGAATCCGAGTTTAACTGCTACCGGAATGGATACCCGTGAGATAATCGCGCTTATCAGGTCAAGATAACGCTGCTCGATCTCAGCGCTCGACACGCCGGCCTTCGAGGGAACAATAAACACGTTGATCTCAAGGGCATCAGCCCCGACATCCTGAAACCGGTCAGCATAGTCAAGCCAGGAACCCTGGTTGACGCAGTTAACGCTGGCAATGACGGGAATGGAGAGCTTGCGCTTCGCCTGCTCCACCAGTTCCAGATAGCGGTCTATATAGTAGTCCTTGCTGGAGTTGGCCAGAAAGTCATATGCATCGGCGTGGCCGGAGTCATCGATGCCGCTGATCATTGACCGTGAGTCAGATTCAATCTGCTCCTCAAAAATCGACTTCAGCACGACAGCCCCGGCACCGGCCTCCTCACTCTTGATAAGTCCCTTCAGCTGATAGGTGAGGCGGGAACTGGAAACGATGATGGGATTGTTCAGTGCAAGTCCCAGATACTTTGTTGAAAGATCAGCCATGTACCCTCCCAAAGATACGATTCATGCATACCCGTACTGCACGGCTCAGCCGTACGGCATACTGCCTATTGTACAAATCTTTACGGGATAACTCAACTCATAAAACGCAGGTAATCAGTCTCTCTGCTCATTATACACGTAAGGGCCCTTACTGAGGGCCCTTACGTAATTCCCATCTGCCGTCAGAACGGCAGCGAACCATGATACCAGCTGTACAGCAGGCAGAAACAGCCCTGCAGCTATTCCGTACGATACCTGACTATCGGCTTCCGCGCCGCGGTCACCTCATCAACCCGTCTGACAGGAGTAGTGACCGGAGCATCGTGCAGCTTCTGGGGATCTTCATAGGCAGTTTCCGCCAGGCTCAGCATGACATCGCAGAAATGGTCCAGCGTCTCCCGCGTCTCGGTCTCCGTCGGCTCAATCATCAGCGCTTCAGGAACGATGAGCGGAAAATACATCGTCGGCGGATGAATGCCGTAGTCGAGAAGACCCTTGGCGATATCCATAGCGGAAATTCCCGTCTCCTCCTTGATCCGGGAGGCTGAAACAACGAATTCATGCTTGCATATCCCCGGATACATCACCTCGTAGCGGTCTCTGAGCCTTGTCCTGAGGTAGTTCGCATTGAGAACCGCTGTTTCCGAGGCCTTCGTCAATCCGTCCCTTCCCATCACCCGGATGTAGGTGTAGGCTCTCAGCAGAACCCCGAAGTTGCCGTTAAAGCCTGCTATCCGGCCGATTGTCTGCGGCTTATCCCAGTCATACCGGTACACCCCGCTCTCATCGAGGTGAATATCGGGGACAGGCAGATGAGGCAGAAGCCGTTGGGAGACAAGCACCGGACCGGCACCGGGACCGCCGCCTCCGTGGGGAGTGGAGAAGGTCTTGTGCAGGTTCAGGTGGACCACGTCAAACCCCATATCGCCGGGGCGGACTTTGCCCATGATCGCATTCATATTGGCGCCGTCGTAGTAGAGCAGCCCCCCTGCCTGGTGAATCATGTGCGAGATTTTCAGAATATCCTTCTCGAACAGCCCGAGCGTGCTCGGATTGGTAAGCATGATACCGGCAAGCTTCTCATTGAGATAGGGTTTCAGGTCTTCCGGATCAACCATGCCCCGCTCATCCGCCGGTATCTCGATCACGTTGAACCCGGCAATGTGGGCAGAAGCCGGATTTGTTCCATGGGAGGAGGAGGGAATGATGAGGTTGCTGCGCTCCCGCTCTCCGCGGTGAGTAAAGTAAGCCTTGAACAGTTTCATTCCGGTATACTCCCCGTGAGCTCCGGCAAAGGGCTGCAGCGTGCCCCACTTCAGGCCCGTTATCTCACAAAGGTACTGCAGCAGCTCATGCATGACCCGCAGAGCGCCCTGCACCGTATCCTCATCCTGCAGCGGATGCAGTTCGGTGAAATTCTCAAGCGCAGCAACCGCATCGTTGACCTTCGGGTTGTACTTCATGGTACAGGAGCCGAGCGGATAAAATCCGAGGTCGACCCCGAAGCTTTTGCGGGCAAGCTGGTTGTAATGCCTGATAACCGTAATTTCCGCTGTCTCGGGCAGCTGGGGAATTTCAACACGCCGGCAGCTCTCCGGCAGCGGATCAGGGGTGAATTCCTGCGGGATATCGCAGGGCGGAAAGCGGAAAGCCCTCCGGCCCGGTCGGGAAAGCTCAAAAATGAGAGGCTCGGCCTCTGCGGTGACCGTGCGGTTTTTTGCATGTTCACTCATCGCGGGCCTCCTTCTGCAGTGTTCTCACCGCTGCCGGGAATACCGGCAAGCACCTCGCCGGCTTTCTTAACATAGAGTTCAAGCTCCTGCAGCGTACGCTTCTCGGTGACGGCTACAGCGACAAGCCCTGCCCGTTCCTCGGTAAACGCCCCCAGGTGCACCCCGGCAAAAATGCCCTCGGCCTTCATTCCGGCAAGGAATGCTTCAGCACGGCGTGCGCTGCCCAGGTCAAGGGTAAACTCATCGAAAAACGGAGCAGGAAAGCGCAGCTTCACAGCTGCTGACTTCTCCAGCGTGTCAGCAAGGTAATGAGCCTTGCGGTAGGAACTCTCAGCCGCCTCCCTGATACCGGCCCATCCGACGAGAGCCATATAGACCGAGGAAGCGAGGGCGGCAAGCGCCTGGTTGGAACAGATATTCGAAGTTGCCCGCTCCCGTTTGATATGCTGCTCACGGGCCTGCAGCGTCAGCACGAAGGCCCGCTTTCCGTCCGTATCAAGCGTCTGCCCTGAAATTCTGCCCGGCATTTTCCGCAGCAGTTTCTCCTTAACTGCCATGTAGCCGGCAGTAGGTCCTCCGAAGACCATGTGGAGTCCGAAGGGCTGCATATCGCCTACGGCAATATCAGCTCCCCACTCTCCCTGGGACTTGATCATTCCAAGAGCCATGGGGTCGGAGGAGACAACAAGCAGCGCTCCCTCTCCGTGGAGCTTATCAGCAAGTCCGCTGTAATCTTCAATCATGCCGTAGATGTTCGGCGACTGGACCAGCACACCGGCAAGCGTCTTGTCGAGATAGGCGTCAATTGCCTCAAGGTCGGGCAGTCCGTCCTTCTCAGGAAGCAGTTCAATCCTGAATTCCTCTTCGTCGGCCATATCGGCAAAGTAGGTTTTGAGCACTTCAATCGTGAACGGGTGGACCGTGGAAGAGACGAGGAAAACTGTCGATTTCCTGCGGTGGTTGAAACAGATCGCCGCGGCTTCGGCTGCGGCGGTGTGTCCTTCATAGAGTGAGGCGTTGGATACATCCAGGCCTGTCAGTTCACAGACCATAGTCTGAAACTCAAAAATTGCCTGGAGCAGTCCCTGGGAAATCTCCGGCTGGTACGGGGTGTAGGCTGATTCAAATGTGGGCAGCGATGCGACAGCCCCTACCGCTGAAGGGATTATGCGGTCGTATGAGCCGCAGCCGAGGTATGAAGTGCAGCGGCTGTTCATCGCCGCATAACTGCGGATGAGCCTCAGCACCTCCTCCTCACTGACCCCCTCGGGAACGGCCAGCTCCCGTTTAAGCAGAAGCTCCTCTGGAACGTCGCTGAACAGCTCATCGAGAGACTCAACCCCGACTGCCTCCAGTATCGCTCTCACATCCTCCGGTGAATGGGGAATATAAGATATCATGACTGGTTGTGTTACTCCTCCAGGGTCTCGAGAAATGCCGAGTACCCGTCCGAATCGAGCAGATCCTCCATTTCGTCTGAATCCGAAATGCTCAGGATATAGATATAGTTATCATAGGGGTTATCGTTGATGAGCTCGGGAGAATCCTCCAGGGCTTCGTTTACCTCGAGCACCTCACCGGAAAGCGGATTGTACATAGCTGCCGCTGCCTTTACCGATTCGATGCTGGCAATCTCATCATCAACGGCGTAGGTATCGCCGACCTCCGGAAGCTCAACAAACACAATCTCACCGAGCTCCTCCTGGGCAAAATCGGTAATACCAACCCAGGCTTTATCTCCTTCCACTTTTACCCATTCATGTTTTTTACTGTACAGCAATCCCTCAACAACGTTACTCATGGCATACCTCCTTCCCGCCGGATTACGTACACTCCGGCGGCAGCAGACCGTATCCGGATAA